>JAFGOU010000382.1 GCA_016926315.1 Chitinispirillaceae bacterium | reverse complement strand
TTTCTGCTTTCGCACCTCAAGGTACACGCCGTTTCTCTTGCCCTGGGGTTCTTCGTATTGATCGGCGTTGACCTGTTGCAGCTCATCATCCCCCGCATCATCCAGCAGATGCTCGACAGCCTCAGCGCCGCGACCTACGACGAGTCGCTCATCACGACCGGCACCCTCATTATCCTGCTCTTGGCGGCGGCCATGGTGCTCCTGCGCTTCCTGTGGCGGCTCTTTATCGTCAAACCGTCGCGCCTTATCGAGGAGCGCATGCGCAACGATCTGTTCGGCCAAATTGAAAAACTCAGCGCCCCGTTCTTCAACCGGACCAGAACCGGGGACCTCATGGCGCTCTTTGTCAATGATATCGGTGCCATCCGCATGGCCACCGGCATGGCGCTTATCGGGCTTTTTGACGCTGTCTTCATGAGTACCATGTCGCTCGCCTTCATGATCGCGATAAGCCCCAGACTGACCCTGGTCACGGCCGCGCCGCTTCCGGTCGTGGTGTTCCTGTTCAGCAGGGTCGGGGGACTCATCCAGCGACGGTTCACCAGGGTGCAGGAGTCGTTTGCCGCCATATCGTCCCACACCCAGGAGTCGTTTTCCGGGGTCCGCGTCATCAAAAGCTTTGCGCAGGAAGGCGTGGAGCGCGACCGTCTCGCAACTCGATGCAACGAATACGTAAAGGAAAACCTCGCGCTCACCAGGGTGTGGGGGCTTATTTTTCCCGCCATCACCCTGCTCGCCTCTTTTTCCTATGCCCTTTTACTGCTCTACGGTTCCCGGCTCGTGATGCAGAATGATCTGACCATCGGCGAATTCATCTCCTTTACTTTTTACATAAATATGCTGGTCTGGCCCATGGTGGCAACCGGCTGGGTCTTCAACCTGTTCCAGCGCGGTATTGCCTCGGCGAAACGGGTACTCGATATGCTCGAAACCCTTCCCGATGTGCGCGCACCGCGCCGCACCGCAAGCGCTCCTGAACCGCTCGACGGGTCCATCGAATTCCGGGGCTGCACGTTTTGCTATGCCGCAGGCGCGCCGCCCGTTCTCCGCGACATCACCCTGTCGGTGCCGGCCGGGTCGTCGCTCGGCATTATCGGCAGACCGGGGTCTGGCAAAACCACGCTGCTTTCACTTCTGTTTCACCAGTATCCGATCGAACGGGGCATGCTTTCACTCGACGGCCGTGACATCAATGACGTTCCGCTTGAAACAGTGCGCTCCTCCATTGCGTACGTGCCGCAGGATCCGTTTCTCTTTTCCGATACCATTGCCGCCAACATCTCGTTCGCCATCGACGACGCGCAGCCCGACGCAATCGAACACGCGGCCCGCCTGGCCGATGTCGACCGTGACATCATGGCCTTTCCGAAAGGGTACAAAACCCCTGTCGGCGAACGCGGGGTCACGCTGTCCGGCGGTCAGAAACAGCGCCTCGCGATAGCCCGCGCGCTCATGATTGCATCGGCGCGTATCCTCCTTTTCGACGACGCGCTCTCCTCGGTCGACGCGGCTACCGAGGCGAAGGTGTTGTCAAACCTCCGGCCGCTCCTGCGCAACAGGACCACCATCATTGTCGCACACCGGATATCGACCATACGGCAGTGCGACCGGATCATTGTTCTCGACACCGGAACGATCATCGAACAGGGAAGCCACGACGAGCTGATCGCGACCGGCGGTTTGTACAAAAAGCTCTTTGACCTGCAGCGGATCAAGGGACAGGTATGATGACGACGCATTTCGAAGAGGAAACCCCCTCGGCAAACTATCTCAACCGCGAGGTCGTGCGCCTGCTTTTTTCCTACCTGCTGCGGTATCGGCGCTATCTGTTCTGGGCACTTCTCATCGTTTCGGTAATCACCGCCACCAAATTGGTGGTCCCCTTTGCCTCAGGAGTGGTGATCGACCGGTATATCGTGAAAACCGGCTTGGTGATCACCGCACCGGACGAAGCGGCCCTCCATGACCAGCCGCGACAGCTTCTTGGCGCCTGGCGCAAAGCCGTCCCGCTTGACAGGGCCACCCGTTTCATTCCCCAGCACCGGCTCAGGAAGCTGTCGGCCAGGGAGATCGCCAGTCTCAAGGAACGCGGTATTCTGGCCAGGGACTCCCGCGTTCTCATCGAGTCGCCGCGGTTTTTTTCGTCGTCGCGACAGAAATTTTCCAACGCGATCGCCGGGGGGGAAATCACGGCGTACGGGGACGACCGTTACCTTCTTGCGCCGGAAGCACTCCAGGCCTTTACCACAAAGGAGATGGCGGGACTGCGTGCACACGACTGGCAACGGGTCGTGTACGCGGTGCTCGGAATCATCGCACTGTTTCTCATCCAGTTCGCCGCATCCTACCTTCAGATCATGGCGCTCATGAAACTGTCGCAGTTCGCCATGCGCGACCTGCGACTCGATCTCTACCGCCACATGCTGTCGCTCGAACTGAAGTTTTTCGACAAAAACCCGGTCGGTCGCCTTGTCAACCGGGTGACCAACGACATCGAAACCCTCAACGAAATGTTCAGCACCGTGGTCGTGACCCTGTTTCAGGATACTATCATCATGGCCGGTGTTATCGTGGTGATGTTCCTGACCGACGTTCCGCTCACCGTCGTGGTGGCGGCGAGTTTTCCGTTCCTCGCGGCCATCATCCTGCTCTTCAGGGCAAAGGCGCGCGCCGCCTACCGCCAGATCCGAACGAAGATCGCCCAGCTCAACGCGTTTCTCAACGAAAACATCACCGGCATGCGGATCATCCAGGTGTTCAGGCGCGAAATGCGGCAGTACCACGCCTTTGCCGGGATCAACCACGAGGCGTATCGCGCTACCATCCGGCAGCTCATGATCTATGCGGTGTTCAGGCCGTCCATCGATTTTTTCCGCTGGGTGGTGGTAGCGGCGATCGTGTTCTTCGGCGCGCAGGCGCTCGTCAACGCTTCGCTCTCCTACGGCGTGATCGTCATGTTTCTCGCCTATATCGCCAACCTGTTCGAACCGCTCGGCGACATGGCCGAAAAATTCGACGTCATGCAGAGCGCCAACGCTGCCGGCGAGAAAATACTCTCCATGTTCAAGGTCCGGGCGGTGGCCGAGATCGACGGTCAGGTCGCCCCTGCACCGGAAAATCGCCCGCGCACACTGCCCGCGCGGGCAAGGCTTTCTGGGGCGATCCGGTTCGACAACGTGTGGGCAGCCTACAAGGAGAACGAATGGGTGCTGCGCGGCGTGTCGTTCGACGTGCCGCCGCGTACCACGCTCGCCATTGTGGGTGAGACCGGATCGGGCAAGAGCACGGTGGTGAGTCTGCTCGGACGGCTCTATCCATGGCAGAAAGGCGCGATCACCATCGGCGGCGTTTTCATCTCCGACATTCCCTACGGAGCGCTCCGCCGTTCCATCGGCGTGGTGATGCAGGAGCCGTTCCTCTTCTCCCGCAGCCTCCGTGAGAACATTACGCTGGGAGCCCCATTTGACAAGCAGCGCTCTGACGAGGTGGCGGCGGCCACCCACATCGACATGTTCATCAAGCGACTGCCGCAGGGCCTCGATGAGCCGGTCATGGAGCGGGGTGTCACCTTTTCCGCGGGCGAGCGGCAGCTCTGTTCGTTCGCCCGGGCGCTCTATGCCGATCCCTCGATCCTCGTGCTCGACGAGGCGACCGCGAACATCGATTCCGAAACCGAGAGCCTGATCCAGGACGCGATCGGCCGCATGGTGCAGGACCGCACCGCCATCGTTATCGCGCACCGGCTCTCCACCGTGCGGCGGGCCGACCGGATCATCGTGCTCGACAAGGGTATGGTGGCCGAGGAGGGGGACCATGACGCACTCATGGCCCGCAAGGGGCTGTACTACGAACTCTACCGGCTGCAGTTCGGGGCGGGGTGAGCGGAAAAAGCACCATCCTTAGGATCCAACTTGTTCCGGGGCAATGTGCAGGAAGCTTATCTCCATGGGGCTGCGGCGGGTAGTCCGCGTGACCTAATGCAGAAAAAAATTGAAGCCAGTGTTGCCTCGGTCTTGGACCCCGGATCTGACGGTTGTTTTTGGTTTATCTGAACCTGCATCACAGATGCAGGCCACACAGTCAGTTTTTATTTTCCTTTCCTTCACACCTTTAAAAGTCACTCTGGCCACCCGTCGTTAAAGAGCCGCACATCCGGCTCCTTTTTTTTCTCCTGCGCCGGATCATCGTCCGTTGAGCTTTTCAGCTGCTGTTTTTGCGGCTTATGATAGTATCAATCGTTTATACCATACCACTCTTTTTTTGTATTTATCTTCCCTCGTTATCTTGCCTATTTTACTTTCACATACCAGTACACAGCCATATTGCGCGGACGTGTTTCCGCACCGCCAGTCGCACCAAAATTCGGGTTGACTGCCCCATAACTGCCGCCGCTGAATAGGCCGTTAGTTCCGGTAATCATGTTGTTGGTGAGGGAATGGGTGTGGCTCTTGAATATATCCTCCTGATAGTTTCCCGCCGTCCTGCCAGCTCCTTGCGGGTCCTCACGACCGTCGCTTCTACCGGCATTGAGTCCACGCAAAAACATTCCCCGCAAATCCGGCACCTTGTTCTCGCCGGTTGCCTGAAAATATTCGGTTGTGGCGGTCCTGCCGTCTGCCAGGACCCAGATCCCGCTTAATGTGTCCAGTGGTGTCATAACGGCGATGACAGTGCCTATCGGCAGAATCGCCGTGTTTCTAATAGTGTCAAGTTTCGCATGCAGTTTTGTGTTTTCAAGAACGAGGCTGTCGATTCTTCCCATGATATAAAGTAAATTTTCGTTTACCTCGCTTGATTTTGCCACGTCTCCGGCTTTAAAAGTATGCGGTATCTGTGCAAGAGCAAAAATACACAAAAAGAGTATTGCCAAAAACATTTTCGCCATTATCCACGCTCCCAGGTTTAATGTGCGTTATATATTTTTAAAACCGTTATTCCCACTTGTTTTGATCCCACTTCATCTCATCCCACCTGGACAACGGCGCCGGAAACGTGGTTGCCGCATATATGGAAGACAAACCCGACTCCCTGTCCAACGAATCAAGGGATGAAACCGTATAATAATACGTGGTAGCTGCGCTCAATGCTGTGTCTATGCACAGAGAATTTGTCACGGTCTGTACCAATGAAAATGCTCCGGTGTCAGACAGGCTCCGGTAAACATTGTAGCTTTTTTCCACACCTGTTTTTCTCCAGTAGAGTTTGATGGAGGTGTCTGAAAGGGGCTGCGTAAAAACGGTGTCCGGCGGCACAAGAGGATTCTTATACACACGCAAATCCTTCTGGCACTCCTTGGTAATCCCCTGCTTGCAATACGCCTTTGCTGTAATAGTAACAGAGCCCGTATCCTGAAAAACAAATGTGACCTGCATCGTGTCCGAAAGTGTCTGTAGTAGTGTGTCTTTTATCACACCAATAGACAATTCTACCGATTCGACAAGCGATGTCAATGTGGTAACGATGGTAATACGCGTCGTATCAATTGTATATATAATTGCACTTCCCGTATCCGGAAGAATCAGATCTATAGTAACATAGTGAGGATCTGTAAAGGGATTTTGCGGATTTAAACAATAAAGAAATAGCGCGAAGAAAGTACTCACCACGAACGAAGTGCCCATGATTCGCGCCAATGTTTTCCTGGCCATGGAGAACCCCGCTTTATTGCTGATAGGTAATCGCTTTTTACGGGAGCGGGTTGGTGTATTGGTTATTTCCGTTTACAACAAATATAAATATTCATAATTTTCCCGCTTCCGCCGACCGACTTAACGGAAAATATAAGTATTCTGGCGGATAATTGTCAAATTTGAAAACACTGGCCCAGCGCTACGGAGCGAAAAGGGGGTTTCAGGACAGA
>JAFGOU010000033.1 GCA_016926315.1 Chitinispirillaceae bacterium | reverse complement strand
GGTTGAAGTTTTATCAGGGTTCCCCCCGGCAGGCGCCGTCTCAGGTACCTTTAAACGAAAGTCAGACGTTTAGCGGTCTCATGAAAAAACCCGGGAGACCAGAGTTCAATCGACGCGGTATCACGGACAAAGGGGTGAACGTCGGCCCGGGCGGATGCGAAATCGGTCTTTTCGATCCGCTCCGAAAGCAACTTTTGCAGCGCAGGCCCGGTAAGAGGTTCCGATTTCGGCCATACGCCATTCTGTACCAGCCGCGCGGCCAGATGTTCGAGCCGCAAGGGTATTGCGCGAGCGATAAACCAAACGAGGTCATACCAATCACGGCCTTTGACATGTTCTTTCCATTGGCGACACAAAATCGCGCTCATTTTGCCGGCAAAAAGGTCCGGTAATCGATAGGATACGACGCTGAATGATATCGGAAGCATCCGCAACCGCGCTTCGGTATAAAATCCGCCGGGAGGATCGATGTCGATCTCAATCTTTACTTTTAGTTGTTGCTCGCGATTAAGAGACGCGACCATACCGGAGGGCGCTTCGATAACCAGAAGGTTGGCGCGGGTATTTGCTTTGATAAAAGCGGACTGAATCGGGGTCGGCACGGCCTTATGACGGGGCTCAACCGTCATGGTGAAACCGAATGCGCGCAATTCCAACTGCACCGCAGCAAGATACTTATCTAAAGAAAAAGCGGTATCGGGCCGTAAAAGCGAGAAATCGAGGTCCTCGGAGAACCGGTCCAGTTCATACAGGATACGCAGCGCACTGCCGCCGTAGAAGGCGGCATGTTCAAAAAACTTCGATCGCCACAAACCTAACAGGGCGATCTCCTGTACGATTTCCCGCAATGCATTCTGATAATCAACGCTGCTGCGGCAGGCGTATCCGGCAAGCATGGATCGAAGTCCTTCATGCATCGGTTTTCTCCCTTATGATTTTGATAAGCTCGCAGAGAAGCGAGACCTGGGTGCAATGAGCGATTTTCTCTATTCGACGTATTCTTGGAAGGTCAAGTCTGCGCAGGTCCTTTATATCGATGCGCAGGTTCTCTTCAAGATAGACGCGAAGTTCACCGGCGGATTCACTGCGAGGGAACGGTCGTTTTGCCATAAGCAGATCGGCCAGCGCTTTCTCCCTCGTGGCCATAAGTATGTGGTGAGTGGGATCAGGAGTGAGGAGCGCAATCCCCTCGGCAAACAGTTCGGGGTTCTGATGGGTGTAGGAAAAAACGCCAACGGGAGTCTTGAACAGCTTGTTTCGCGAAAGCGTAACGCTCTGCACCAGTGCGACCCGTTCAGGTATCATGCCATACCATGAGAGCGCATACTCCAGGGAGATTGCCGAAGGACCGTATATCTGGTTTGCAAGGGTCTCGATGGAGTAGGGTTTTCTGGCTGCTTCAGGTCCAAAAACGTAGAGCCCCTTTTTGACCCTGATCAGATCTCCTGATTGAAGCAACCGTGAAATTTTATCCCGTGGATTCGCATACCCTGATAAAAAAGATATGAGCATGACATGGTCAAGCTCTTCATTTATAACGGAATTCCTAAGTTGATCGACTCGCATAGATTAACCAGTATGTCTTAAATTATAATACATACTGGCTATAAAGTCAATACTACCTCGAAGTTACTTACACAGGCGGCAGCCGGCACGAACCGCAATTCCGGCAGGGATGCCTAATCGGCTCCTCCGCGTTTTCATCACCCGGCTTTTTCGGATTCCGGCCGGCTTCCTCGCCAAGATAGTTTTTTCCCCATACCATGAGGCTGAAACAGACGGCGAGAACAAAGGTTCCGATGACGATGGAGGCGATAGTCATGGTGGATGCCCTGAAAATACTTCAATGCCAGGATGCAGACTGCTGTCATGCTGTGGAATCAGGGTCATGGATCAGCCTGCAGCAACGATTGTCGTTATATGGTTATTCTGTAATCCGTACCTGATAAAAAATAGGTCAATGTTCAATGGTTATGCTCGTCGGTATGGAACAATTTATATTTCAGGTCTATCCGGCAATGGAGGTCGTCTAAAGCCGCCCGCCGTATAAAAAACAAAGACCAACAGTCTTCATGATAAGGTGTATTCTCTTTTTCTTTAAATGAAACGCAAACCTTTCAGAAAGGATCTACCATGAATATTCAAACGATACGAGCGCGTGAAGTTCTTGATTCAAGGGGAAATCCCACGGTTGAAGCTGACGTTGTCCTGGCAGACGGAACCATGGGATCGGCAATTGTCCCCTCCGGCGCCTCCACCGGCGAGAAAGAGGCTGCCGAGCTTCGCGACGGCGACAAGAAACGGTATGGTGGCAAGGGCGTACTCACGGCCGTGAAAAACGCGAATACGAAAATTGCTCCGGTGATCCAGGGGATGTCCGTTTTAAACCAGAGAGAAATTGATGCAACCATGATCGCCCTTGACGGGACCCCGACAAAATCGGCGCTTGGCGCGAACGCCATCCTTGCCGTTTCGCTTGCCGTGGCACGGGCCGCGTCAAGCCATCTCAAGGTGCCCCTGTTCAGGTATTTGGGCGGAGTCAATGCCTGTCTCCTTCCCGTTCCATGCATGAATATCATCAACGGGGGCAGGCACGCCGACAACAACGTCGATTTCCAGGAATTCATGATCGCGCCGCACTCCGCGCCTGATTTCCGCACGTCAATACGTATGGGAATCGAGACGTTCCATGCACTCAAGTCCGTGCTCGGAAAAAAGGGATACAGCACGGCTGTCGGTGACGAGGGCGGTTTCGCGCCGAACCTCAAATCCAATGAAGAGGCCATGGACGTGATCGTCGAAGCGATCGCCAGGGCAGGATATCAACCGGGAAAGGATATCTCAATATGCCTTGACCCCGCAGCCAGTGAAATGTGGGAGGACGGAAAGTACGTTTTTTTCAAATCGGACAAATCGACCAAAACGTCCGAACAGATGGTGAAACACTGGGAAGGCTGGGTAAGCAAATATCCTATCGTTCTGATTGAGGACGGCATGGCGGAAAACGACTGGAATGGATGGGCGTTGCTCACCAAAGAAGTCGGCGGAAAGATCGAGCTCGTGGGCGACGACATTTTCTGCACGAACCCGGCCATACTGGCGCAGGGCATTGCCAAGGGCATCGGCAATTCCATCCTTATCAAGTTGAACCAGATCGGCACCCTGACCGAAACCCTTGACACCATCGCCCTGGCGATAAAAAATAATTACCACTGTTTTGTTTCGCATCGATCGGGCGAAACCGAAGACACGACGATAGCGGACCTGACCGTCGCGACAGGTGCGGGCCACATCAAGACCGGTTCCGGCTGCCGGAGCGAACGAATCGCCAAATTCAACCAGTTGCTGCGCATCGAAGAATCGCTCGGAAAGCAGGCGGTGTTCGCCGGAACGAAATCGTTCAAGAACGCGGGATAGGACCGCTGTCGGAGCTGGTATTCCGGCCATACCGTCACCGTTGACAGCCCGCTCATCAAGCGGTGCGCCGAGTGTATCGAGGGGTGTTCTACATAACGGAACGTATCGAAATGCTGTGGCGAGTTTACCGGCCCATCAGAAGCCGAAATACAATCCGAGATTATGCCGAAGAATCAGGTATACGCCGATCAGGATCATGACCGCGGCGGTCACGCGGCGCACCCAGATCTCGATAACCGTCAGTTTTTTGAACGCCGCGCCGATGAGATGCGCGGCAAAGGCGAGGAGCAGGGCGAAGCCGATGACCGGCAGGGCGGTGCCGACACCGTAGAGGGTCGAGAGGAGCACGGCGTTCCCCTTGACCGCCAGGGGGATCAGTCCGCCGAAAAAAAGACCGGCCGATACCGGGCAGAACGCGAGCGCGAACACGATACCGAGAAGCCCGGCCCCCCATACGCCCATGCGGTCGACCAGCTTCTGGACTGCGCCGCTCATACTGCCGCCCGTGGTGAAATTGAAAATACCGAGCAACAGGAGCCCTACCACAACAAGCAGCGGGCCGATGGCGAGGTTTGTGTACTTCTGCAGGAACATGGATACGCCGGGGATCGCCAGCATGCTGCGGGTCACGATAAGCGCGACCGCGACGTAGGCCAGCGACCGGCCAAGCGTATAGAGCAGCCCGGCGAAAAGCACCCAGCGGG
>JAFGOU010000381.1 GCA_016926315.1 Chitinispirillaceae bacterium | reverse complement strand
CTCGATATTATTATTGAAGGCCGCGGTGACGCGACATGGATAATTCTTTCCGGCCCTTTTCATAAGGAACAGGTCCCGAACATCCGCGGTAAATTCACTACCCTGCTTGAAGACGGCAACCGTTATTTCATTGTCAACCTGGAAAAGCTTACGGCCGTCGATCCTGCGGTAGTCGACCTTTTCCTGACGATAGTCAACGATATCCGCGCAAAAGGAGGCGAACTGAAGCTGGTATTTAAAAATCCGGTGGTCTCACAGGCGTTCGCCCCCTATGCGCGCCTCTTCATGATCTATCCCGACCCGGCCATGCTGATGTCGGGAGGGTTTTTCGGCACCATGCTGCGACGGAGCAGGGCGTTGACCAAAAAAACCGGCGTTCGCATCTCCCTGCCCGTTGCGCTGTTTCTTGTTTTTGTCCTGTGCGGCTGGTTCCTGTCGCTCCTGTTTATCATCACCATGCAGAACCAGCGGATCAGTGAACAGCAGAAGGAACTCTACGATCTGAACCAATGGAAAGAGCATTCAACCATCGAGCTTACTACGCTGCGCGACCGACTCCGCCCTCTCGAACAGCTCGGCATCCTTCGCGACACCACCAGGAAATGACCGAATGCAGCCCCCCCGTTCGTCCCAGATGACCCGGCGCGCCGGATTGATAATCCGGCACCGGGCGCTATGGCTCTCGGAACTGCTGGCCGGCACCACGGTCGCGCTTCTCCTCGTCTGCTTTATGTCGATGACCCTGGTTATTCTGCTGAATTCATTTTCCATCCGCACGTTCGACCGGAATATCGCCGCGCTGGAGAAGGAAAAAATCCAGCGGACGCATGCGATTTCCGGCCTGCGGGAACAAACGAGGATTCTTGCTCTTATGAGAAAGCTCACGGGCAGCACGGTAAGCGACCGGACGCTCTGCGAAGTCGCGGGCCTGGTGCATCGTTCGAGCGTGCAATTCGGGTATGACCCGCTTCTTCTCGTCGCGGTAATAAAGGTTGAAGGGGTATTCGACCCTATGGCCAGAGGACGGTTCATCAGTGGTGCCCACAGCGGCGCGCTGGGGCTCATGCAGCTGAAATTCGAAACCGCGCAGGATATGGCGCGCCAACTCAAGCTGCCGCTCCGCGGCGAGGAGGATCTTTTCGATCCTGAAATCAACCTGGTGCTCGGAATCGCCTACCTTACCCAGCTTATCAAACGGTTCAAGAGCTTTAAGCTTGGCCTTCTCGCTTACAACCAGGGACCCGGAGTCATCAGGCAGTCTTTGACAAACAAAGAACCCCTGTCAATCGCCTATTACCAGAAGGTGCTGCACTATTACTACCGGTTGAAGAAAATGTCGAGAGCGAGTGAAACGGCATCCGGCGACGACGCCCTGCCGCGGCGCCGCTGATACCGCGCCGGTTCTATTGACTGGACCACGGGGAAAATACCATCTTTCCTATGAACGAGGGATACGATCCGGGGCGGGATTTTAATCGCTTTACCTCCCGGGAAATTCACTTTTTTCGCTGGAGCGGATCATGCAGGTTATATCGCTTAGAGAAAGTTCAAGAGGTCCGGGTGGCGAGTACGTTCTCATCGAATGGCGGGGGGTCCCCGACGCCGACCCGAATGACATATCGCAGATGCATACGGTGATCTATTATCTCAGCACAAAAACCCTCAGTATCACCATTCTGAAAAAAGAAGAGATAGAAAAACTCTACTCCTTTATGCGAAGAAAAGAGGACAAGGTGATCCTCATGCAGGCTTCGAAGTGCATGCTCTGAATTAAGTGCGGATTGGCGATTGCGGATTGCAGATTTTCCACCATTTCCTTCCCGGTTTCCATTCCGCAATCCGCAATCAATCCGTCCTGTGCAACTCCACCCGCCGGTTTTTCTGACGTCCGGATGCGGTATTGTTGCTTTCTATCGGGTGTTCCTCGCCGTACCCCACGGTAGTCAAACGTTCGGGCGTCACACCCTTCTGAATCAGGTATAACCTGACCGCTTCGGCACGGGCCTGCGAAAGACGCTGATTGATAAGCGCGTCACCTCTGCTGTCGGTATGACCCCGGACCTCCAGGGTTACTTCCTGCCATTCGCGCAGCGATTCCGCAACCCTATCGAGCGCCGCATATGATGACGGCGAAAGCACCGCCCTTCCTGTTTCAAACCGGACTCCCGTAAGCACCAGGCTTCCCCGCGCGATCTGCCCGGTCTTTTTAACCGCCGGACAGCCGCTGTTTTCAAACACCCCGGGAACATCCGGACACTTGTCCGCGACATCGAGTATGCCGTCGTTGTCATTGTCGCTTTCAGGGCAGCCGTCGTTATCTTCAAATCCGTCGAGATCTTCCGCAATGAGCGGGCATTTGTCGTCAACATCAAGAATGCCGTCGCCATCGTTATCAGGGTCCGGACACCCGTCGTCGTCCTGGAACCCGTCTTTATCTTCAGGAGCGGCAGTGCATTTGTCCCGATCGTCGGGAATGCCGTCGCCATCCTTGTCGATAACGGGACAACCGCTGCATGGTGCCGCAGCGTCGGGGCAACGATCAACGGCATCGGGAATCCCGTCGCCGTCATTGTCAGGATCAGGACAACCGTCATCGTCCTGATATCCGTCGTTGTCTTCCGGCTCGTCAGGGCATTGGTCGATTTTATCCGGTATGCCGTCCCTGTCCCGGTCGCTTTTTACCGCCTGACCGGTCCACCCGAAGTTGACCTGGCCAGCCCATTTTGGCTGGGCCCTTGTCGAATAGCGATACCCGTTCCTGTTCCAGTTCGAGAGATACTTCGGATTGCTGTCGGCAAAGGCGATATCGCCGGCAACCTGACCGTACCAGCCGCCCGGCAGATTGAACCGAACGCCGGCGGTGGAACGGAACGGATCGTTATCGAAGGAGGTGTATGAAAACGATTCGGTATAAAACTTCACCCGGGACTCGCCGGAGAGTTCCGCAAACAACGTCAGGAATGCAAACGGGCTGAATTCGAGCGCCAGCGCGGCCAGAACGGCACTGCCGCTCTTTTCCTTCGCCACCACGCCCCCGAAATTCGCGTGAAAGCATGCCGGAACAGGGCGTTTCAACCGGCTGAAGTCCATGGTCCACGCCAGCATGGGATTAAAAAAAACCGCCCCGGCTGAATAGGCGTCCATCCCTGAATTGTTCGCATCGTTTTTTATATAATAAGAGTGACGGGGGAAGAAACCGGTGGCGGTGTCTCCGGTGGGAAAAATCACGTTCAGATAATAGGCGTGACTGATAAGCGCGTTCGGAAGCTGATAGGGATAGGCGAGCTTTACCGCTGCCTCCAGATCACCAAGGCCGTTGCCCACCGCCCCCCATCCGGTAATATCGCCATAGACGGGCAGTGAAGCGCTGAGATCGACAAAACGGAACAGTCCGAAAGCGGCATACACATTGCCGGAAAGCAGTTGCGACGTCCCGGGGTCTATCGCCAGGCGGGAGGTGGCGTCGATCACCGAAGAGGTACCTCCCGGGCCCGACACGTAGGAGGGACCGGTCGCATACCGGAAAGCGCCGCCGATGTTGTATCCCGTGGTTCCGAGGGTGTAGGCTGAAAGCGCTCGAATGACGCCTTTTTGCCCGCCGGTATTAAGATCATTGGCTGCTGTCAGGGTCGGCCTCGAAAGCGACAGGTACAACAGAAATAGCCAAAGAACGTTTTGTTTCATTCCCTTCCCTCTCTGCGCAGCTGAAAAAATCTCCAGCCTGCTAAATCATAGCATAACTGCCGCTGCAATTATAGAAAATAATTCCGGCTGCGGACTTCATTTACAGCAGCGCCGGCACTCGCCGATACCCGACGAACACGACAGGAAACCACACCATGGTGTCTCCCCCGATCACCCGCTTCTTTTTTCGCCGGAAAAGATATACAGGGCACCTCTAAATATTACAATTTTTAATGAAAACCTGACCAAACTTGACATAGAGACATAAATCGACAATGTTTACTGAATATT
>JAFGOU010000380.1 GCA_016926315.1 Chitinispirillaceae bacterium | reverse complement strand
CGATTCGGTGATTGAGCACAACGCCACGCAGTAGAATTCGCAGCGGGCCGTAGCGGAAAATGTATTTTTAGAGGTGCCCTTAAGAAGGGTTTCAACATGAACGTGAATATTTATACCTATCTTGATTACCGTCATTATTTAACCGATCTATTCAGGGCGCTTAAAGAGGAGTCTCCCTCCTTCTCCTTCCGGTCCTTCGCGAAAATGGCGGGATCCAGTTCGCCCAACTTCCTGCAGCTTATTCAAGCTCGAAAACTGAACATTCAATCAGCCGGCATCCATGCCCTGTCTCAGAATCTTAAACTTACCCGCAAGGAGCGAAATTATTTCGAATACCTTGTCGATTTCGACCATGCTAAAACCCATGAAGAAAAAGATCGTTTTTTCCAGCAGATTCTTCTCGCTAAAGAGTACAAACAGATCCAGACGCTCGATAAAAGCCAGTACGAACTTTTTTCTCACTGGTATATCCCTGTTATCCGGGAACTGGTCGTACGCCATGATTACAACGGTGATCCGTCATGGATCGGGGAAAAAATTGTTCCTCCCGTCTCTCCGGCAAAGGTTAAGAAAGGGATCGCAGTCCTCTCTTCCCTGGGACTCATCCGCAGTGAGGGTGACAACCGATGGGTGCATACCGACCGGATCGTCAGCACCCCCTCAGAGGTACTTTCGGTTGCTGTTACGACCTACCATAAAAGTGTGTTGGGTCTCGCCCGCGAAGCCATCGAACGATTTCCACCGGAGGAGCGCGATATCCGCTCGGTGACGATCGGTATCTCAAACGAAGGATATGGCGAGGTTAAAAAACGTCTCGAGGCATTTTGGAAAGAGCTTCTGGCCTATGCTGAAACCCAGAAAAACGCCAATCGCATTTTTCAGGTTAACATGCAGCTGTTTCCTCTCTCAAAAAACGGGAAGGAAACAATATGAAATCACGGTTTTTCAGATTGATATTGCCGGCCATTACGCTGATGTCTTTTTATTTGCACTGCTCACTCGATAATCTCGCCGGTGGTTCCGGCGCAGGAAATCCGGGTGGTTCGGTCACGGTCGCCCTTCGGGCGGAAGTAACCCTTGGTACGATGGAAACGGCTGAATTTACCTCAATCAACGACCGGCAACCGCCGATCGAGATTTCGGATCAGGCGGGCCTCAAGATCGCCGTTTCAGAAATTCTTCTTAACATCCACGATTTCAGATTTATGCTTGATCCCGAGGAAAACCCGGAGAAACTGCTCAGGTCATTACGTGATCGTTCGCCGCTTCTTTCCTGCGATACGCAGAGTCTGATCCTGACGGGCGGAGGGTATACCTGCAACGGCCTGACCGGAAAGGTGGTGCCCGATCCCGGAATGGTCCATCTTCCAGTGGCAAAATATACCGGAATGATGCTCTCTTTCAAGCGGGAGCAGTCAAGAGGTACCTACGGAACGACCTCCCGGGGGCAACTGTACCTCTCAGGAACGTTCTCCTACTACGGCAAGACCCGAAGGATCATTGTAGATGTCGACCGAAGCTTCTCACCATTCTATAAATTTGCCGGAGGTATCTTTACGCTGTCAGCCACCGATACGACCCATTTGGAACTGCGCTATAATCCGAAAGGCTGGTTTCAGAATATCGACATTAAAAGAGCCCTTGATCGCGGCACTCTCCAGTTCAATCAGAATGGTGATATCGTTATCGGCGGCTGTTCTGACAACACGTTTGCTCAGGAGATCGAACTCACGATACAGAATAATTTCATCGCCTCGGGAAAACTGGTCCTGTATTAACCCTAAGCCGACCTGGTCGGAATAATATCCTTTATTATAGTGCGGCATAAGATCTGCAGCTTCCCTTTCTTTTGACTGCCGTCCTCCGGGTACATTTGCTATTTTCATGGCATGTTTCCCCTGCGCGATGACAATCCGACACTCAACAAATCAATCGTCACCACGGCGATTATCGCAATCAATATCGCTGTCTGGGTTCTGGTGCAGGGCCTTGGATCCGGGAGTTCGCTCATCCGCTCCACCCTTACCTACGGTCTGATTCCCGGAGAACTCCTGGGAACCGTTCCCGACGGAACGATCGTGACGCTGGGAAGGGGCATACGGTATACCATCGACGGCGACCCCAACTGGCTTTCGCTTGTCTCCCATATGTTCATGCACGGCGGTTGGTTCCATATTATAGGCAACCTATGGTTTTTATCGGTGTTCGGTGATAATGTCGAAGACGCCATGGGACGCATCCGTTTCCTCCTCTTTTATCTTCTTTGCGGGCTGGCTGCAGCAGGAGCGCAGATGCTTTCGAATCCGGGAAGCACCGTTCCCATGGTCGGCGCGTCAGGGGCCATCGGCGGGGTAATGGGCGCGTACGCGGTCCTCTACCCCAATGCCGGCGTGCATGTACTGGTTTTCTTTGGGATCGTTACCAGAATAATCCTTCCCGCCTGGCTCATGCTCGGGTACTGGTTCCTGCTGCAACTCGTCGGGGCCATTCCTTCAGTTGCCGGATCAGGCGGTGGCGTGGCCTTTTGGGCGCATATAGGAGGATTCGCCGCCGGCGTGCTCCTCATCCTGCTGTTTCAGGACCGTAAGCGAGTAGCGGCCCACAAGGCGTTGATGCGAAGGATGCGGTGGTGATACATGACAGGACAGCGATGATCGGGTCACCTGACCAATAAGGTCCCTTCTTCCCCAAGTACTCCATTTCTTAAATACGATAACGTATGATGAACTTGCATAATTATTATAGGTAAAGCACCAGCGTGCTGCGCATCTTCATTTTTTCCGCTTTCGTTCAAAACGGCATAGAAAAACATTTTTTCGAGAGCGTGAACCAAAAGCCAGAAACAGCCGCTTTTATTTTTGACAAAACCCACTGAATGGGGTATATTATTCATCAGGGTTGTTACGTAGAAGGTCGGCTGAGGCGGGGAAATGGGCTGATGTGCAAGGGTCTGTAAAGAAAAAGAGTATTATCCTGCCCCCTCCTCACGAATAATCAAGCCGGTTATTCGGTCCAAATCCCTTGACGATATTCATTTTTATAAAGGACCTACGACAATGAACAATCGTTGTTTTATTTTATCCTGCCCTATTCTTATTGTCTGCGTCGCTTTCGTCGTGTTTTCCGAAAGTGCGCCTGAAACGCGCCATGCAAGCAACCCGACGATAACCGATGCGAACTGGGTGAGCATGGGGCAATTTCCAGGCGTAAACGACGGGGATGTTTCAGCTTTGGCCCTGGACGATTCCGGGAATCTTTATATCGGCGGATTCTTTTCGATTGTGGGCGGCATTAGTGCGAGCCGCGTGGCAAAATGGGACGGGAGCTCCTGGAGCGCCCTCGGCTCAGGCATAACCAGTTCCGGTAGTTATGTCGGTGCACTGGCAGTTGATCGATCCGGCAACCTGTACGCAGGAGGAAGGTTCACTACTGCCGGGGGTGTCAGCGCGAACTACGTTGCCCGATGGAATGGAAGGACCTGGAGCGCCCTTGGTTCAGGAATGAATTCCTATGTAAGGACCCTGGCGACCGATGCTTCAGGAAACGTCTATGCCGGTGGCGATTTTACCACCGCAGGCGGTGTAACAGTGAATCGCGTTGCAAAATGGAATGGGAGCGCCTGGAGTGCCCTCGGCTCCGGCGTGAATGGCCGTTCGGTGCATAGTCTGGCGACCGACGCATCAGGAAACGTCTACGTCGGCGGAGATTTCACCACTGTGGGCAGTGTGACAGGAAATCACATTGCGAAATGGAATGGGAGCGCCTGGAGTGCCCTCGGCTCGGGTATGGATGGCGATATATTGGCCCTGACGGTCGATGGTTCAGGAAATGTGTTCGCTGGAGGATATTTCGCCACTGCAGGCGGCGTAAGCGCGAACAACATTGCCAAATGGAACGGAAGCGTGTGGAGTGCTTTCGGCAGCGGCATGAACAGCAATGTCTGGTCCCTGGCGCTCGATGGCTCCGGTAACCTG
Organism: Chitinispirillaceae bacterium; assembly: GCA_016926315.1. The sequence continues at coordinate 8,516 of JAFGOU010000380.1, read as the reverse complement.
TACGCAGGAGGATATTTCACCACCGCAGGCGGCATTAGCGCGAAGTACGTAGCCAAATGGAATGGAAGCGCGTGGAGTGCTTTCGGCAGCGGGCTGGACAATTCAGCCAATGCCATGGTGGTTACCAGCACCGGTACTCTGTATGCTGGAGGAAGTTTCACGACGGCTGACGGCGTTGGCGCCAGGTGTATTGCCAAATGGGCAGGGAACGTATGGAGCCCCTTGGGCAGCGGCATGAATGATGCCGTTTGTTGCGCAACGGTTGACGACTCAGGTACCCTGTATGCCGGGGGTGCATTCACAACCGTTAGAGGCGCAAACATAAACCGTATTGCAAAATGGAACGGGACCGCCTGGAATCGTCTTGGGGATGGAATAAACGGTACCGTCTTTTCCGTTGCGCTTGATACCTCCGGCAATCTGTATGCAGGAGGAGATTTCACTACGGCCGGAAACACAAGCGCGGCCAATATTGCCAAATGGAACGGGACAGTCTGGAGTCGTCTTGGGGACGGAATAAACGGTACCGTCTTTTCCATTGCGCTTGATGCCGCGGGCGATCTGTATGCCGGAGGAATTTTCACTACTGCCGGAAGCGTGAATGCCGACAATATCGCCAAATGGAACGGGAACGCGTGGAGCGCCCTCGGCACCGGGTTAAACAAAGGGGTACTGGCGTTATCAACCGATAATGCCGGAAATCTGTATGCAGGCGGTTTCTTCACCTCGGCAGGCGGCTCGAACGCGAACTACATTGCCAGGTGGAACGGGACCGCCTGGAGCGCCCTTGGAAACGGGCTGGACAATAATGTCAGGGTCCTATCGTTCGATGGCAATGGAAACGTATACGCCGGTGGCGATTTTTTCACGGCGGGCGGTGTGAACGCAAACCGTATTGCCCGATGGAACGGGACTACCTGGAGCGCCCTCGGAAGCGGGCTGGACAATATTGTCAGAGTCCTGACCTTTGATGACAACGGCAACCTGTATGCCGGGGGTGATTTTACCGCGGCCGGCACGGTACCGACGAACAACATTGCTCAATGGAACGGAAGCGCCTGGGCAGCTCTTGGCAGCGGATTGAACGGCACCGCTTTCGCCATGGCCGCTGACGACATCGGCAACATGTATGTCGCTGGAGATTTCTCTATGGCCGGCGGAAAGATATCCTCGAACCTGGCAATCTGTAAGGTCGGAGTGACGCGAACCGCATCACCCGGTGGCGCAAAGCCAATAAAACCCGCAGTCTACCTGAAAAATGATTTTCTAGGATATACGCTGCCGCGACCTGCAGCCATGAGAATCACCTGTTACAATATTCTTGGAAAGTCCGTCCTGGCTATACGTCGAACATTGCCTGCCGGAAGCTACCGTATTGCGATAAACAAACTCGGGCTGCCGTCAGGACGCTACCTGGTACACTTTACATCGGCTGATGATGAAAAAAGCATTTCGATAGCAGTGACTAATAGGTAATTGCTTTATTGACAATTTCGCAAATACCGTCGCGCCAAAAAAGGTGGCGACCCCCCCGACTGCCCATGGGGGAAGAGGACGGTACCCGAAAAAAAAGCCGCTCGAAGATCGGCTTTTTCCTGGTATCCCTGATCCGGGAGATCAGAACGTCGCCACGATCTTCGCCATCCACCACCACTGGTCGTTTTTGCTCAGCGCTTCCTCGTAGTCGAACGATTCATGCACCAAAGACTCGTTGCGGATATGATCGCGCGCACACTGCACCACCAATCCAACCCTTTCGTCAACAACCATTTTCTTGAGATAAACGCTCCATTTCCAGTTGTCCGCGGTATAATCAATATCGCGCTTGGGATGATCCGGAACAGGATACCCTGGGGTGTTTCCGGGTCCAAGACGATTTTGATATCGATTTGGATAGGTGCATCCGTACCATTCGACTTCGGTATTCAGCATACTGAGGCGAAAAGATTTTTCAAAAACACGTTCAATAAACCATATACCGACACCCGCGGCAATGCCGATACCACCTGTGGCAATGGTATATTTATTTTTTATTTCCTGCTTGTTGATAAAATACGCGGCAATACCCGGAAGCAGGGTGTATGACGCAAGCGGATGCGTCGGCCAGTTAAAACCGAGGATTACGGGAACCTTGTTTTCCAAGGTGTCATACCCCCACCGGTTTTTCCCCGGAATAACATTTCCCATAAAGTCTGCCGAGTCGTTCCGCGGGTAACGTTCAAGACCAAGGACAAGCGCTTCACCATACACTGTAAGATCCTCCTTACCGAAAATGCCCTGGGGAATAAATTTGGCAAAATCGATGACCTTTTTAAAATCAAAGGAAAAGGTACCCATCAACTTGGTCCCGCGAAAAGTGTAATAATGCGTTGTCGTATCGCCGGGATACCAAAACCGGTTGAACTCAATGTTTGTTTGCGTGGTAATTCTTTCATCAACCGAAACTAAATGTGCAAACGATACTCCGGCTCCGATGTCTCCCCAACCCCATAGATCAAATCGGCCGACATACGATACCGAACCATCAAAAAAGGGAGGAATATTGGTTTCTATGGAATAAATCAGGTCCTGGTGAAATAAACCGGATACATCACTGCTGAATTTGAATCCGGTGAGGCGCGCAAACGCCAGGTCAAAATTATTCACCAGATAGGCGGGGTAGGTTCCGCTTCGGAACAGGTACTCGCCAAGGTTTCGTGCGTTTTCGTTATATTTGTAAGGAAATAGTCCGGCAGTAACCGAAAGCAATGGGGTTTTTGTATCGCCAAAGGAATAGGAGGCGTTGGCGTCTGAAATGATAAACGTGCTGTTCTGCTGGTGCACATAGGTGGCCTGCCCGGTGCCGCGCTGCTTGGGGACATTGAACCACATCCTCCCTTCGGTGCCCATGACAACACGGAGTCGCTCCCTGAAATAGGCGGTCAACGTGAGATGCATGAACGTCCGGTTGATCCACGCGTGATCGAGTTCCACATCGGCATTGAAAAATTTAACGAACTGCCCGGATTCAACCCACGCTTCACCGCCGATTGAAAAACGCAGGTCCTGGTCATCGGTCTTGAGATTGACGCCTCCCACGGCAAGAGCGGCAGAAAAAAAACCAATAACGGAGGTCCGCTGCGCCATTCGTATAACGTTGAGGTGCTTTCCTGAGATCATGAGTTCCGTGATTCCTTTCTTTACTGGACAATAATTTTACGGCTGAATAATGACTGGTCGCTCCCTTTAAACTGTGCAATATAGATCCCTGACGCCAGGTTCCGCGCTATTATCGAAACTGTACCGCCGGGCACGAGGCGATCGGCAGCGACTCTTCCCCTTGCGTCAATCAGCCTGACCTGGATGGCGTGTTTTCCCGTTACCTGGACACGGTAGCTCCGCCCCGCAAGCGCGGCGTGAAACGGTGCGCGTCTGATCACGGACCCGCCGGAACGGATGACCCCGATCTCCCCGGTAATTTTATTGAGAATAAGCGTGCCGCCGGTGTAGGTGATTGCTTTATCGACGGGCGTGGTAACGGCGCCACCTATACCTCGGTTTTCCGCCACCCAGATCACGTTGAAGGTACGCGTCGTCAGCATGCCGGGGAATGACCCGTCGGTCGGCCCGATGGTAAGGTTCGCGCTCGCCTCGTCCCAGGTGATGGGGATCGTGGCATGAACCCCTTTCTCGTAATCGTATCCGTCGCCCTCGTCCTCATAGATGGTAAAACCGCCGTTTGCACCAGTGTATACCCGCAACTCAATCGGATTGGCGGCAGTGTCGGCATAGGTGATCTCCGGCCCCAGGGGAACGATGGAGCCTGCGCGGACGTAGATCGGCATTTTATCAAGCGGAGCCGCCGCGGTGATGACGGTACCGCCGTCCTGTTTGGTTCCGGCCCAGAAGTCGTACCATGAGCCGGCAGGAAGGTACACCTGCCTGCTGGTGGCAGTCGCCGAACCGGTTACCGGGCAAATAAGCAGGGCAGGACCGAACATGAACTCATTGTTCATGTTCCTTACCTGGGGGTCGGTCCTGAAATCGAACGGCAGAGCGCGCATTATCGTATAGCCTTCGCTCGTTGTTTTCCAGGCGAGGGAATAGACATAGGGAAAAAGGCGGTAGCGAAGCCTGCTGTATTTGACCATGTTGGCTTCCACGCTTGCCTGTGCATCGAGCCAGAGTTCGGTGTTCCGGGTACCGTGAATCCTGAATACCGGATTGAATGCACCGAACTGGAACCAGCGCGCAACCACCTCGGGCGTCACGGCGCCGTTGAAACCGCCGATATCGGTGCAATAGAGCGGAAGCCCGGTCATACAGACGTTCAGGCCTGCGGGGATCTGTTTGGTGTAGGTAACGAAATCGGTCTCGATATCGCCGGTCCAGTAGGCCGCGCCAAAACGCTGGGAACCGGCGCAATAGGAACGGGTCAGGTTGACAACCCGCTTCTTGCCCTGATGAGCGGCACGGTATCCTTCGTATAACGTGCGGCTGTGAAGAACCGGAAACATGTTTTCAACCTTGACCGCCGGCCCGACCGAGGTGGTGGCAGTCACCCAGACGGTGTGCCACTCCGGCTCCGTGGCATCGGGCCAGAACGCATCGACCCCTTTGGACACCAGGCTGTCGTTGATGAACTTCCAGTAATAAAACGCGGCGCTGTCGCTGAAGGCGTCGTAGGTGGTTCCGAGGTAGTCCTGGGTGTTAAGGAGATACCCCCTGGAATTCATAAAAGTGTAGTTGGCACCCGCCGTCGCTGCGAACGAAGGCCATACCGACATGGTAAACCGGCAGTTGAGTGAGTCATGCAGGGTCCGGACCATTCCCACGGGGTCGGGGTAGCGCGTCCGGTCAAAACACTGGCACCCGTTGCCGCCGGGCGGGTAATACTGCCAGTCCTGGACGATATTGTCAAGCGGATACCCTTTTGTACGAAACGTTCTTGCCGCGCTCATCAGATCGTTCTGGGTGGAATAGTAGTTCTTGCACTGCCAGTAGCCGTATGCCCATTTCGGCCACATCGGGACGGGTCCGGTGATGGTGTGAAACGATTGAATAATCCGGTCGAATTCCGGACCGTACATGAAGTAATAATCTATGGCATCATTGGTCGCCCAGTTGCACCAGAGGGTGAGCGGGGACGATACCTTTACCTGGGAATAGACATTCCAGAAAACGCCAAACCCCCTGGTTGAAAGAAAGATGGGAGATGCGTCGCTCTGGTTGAGCTGCACCAGGTCAAGCGCGAGGCCTTTCTGGTTCAACTGGCCGTTCTGAAACTGGCCGAACCCGTAGATACCCTCATCAGCGGTGCTGTTGAACGAAACGGTTCCTTCGTAGGCCGTATGCGTCCCGACCGTCTTTCTCGTGAGTGTCTTTGCCGCGGTTTCCTGAAGAATCAGGGTTCCGCCGACATAGTAGGATATGGCGCCGGTGGTTTTCGAGACGTCGGCCCTCACGGTTGACGTGGTAATGGAAACCGCCGAAGCGCCGTCCTGGACCGTGAAACTGGCTGGTTCCCAGCTCTTTTTAACGACAATGTAGCTTTCCGGCGCCGGGATGGTTGATTGCAGCGTGTAAACGACCCGGATGATCTTATCGGTGCACACCAGCAGCTTCATTTTTGCGTTGCCGGGAAGGGAAAAAAGCACGCCGTCACTTTCTTGTGTATAGGTAACCTGGGCATAAAGTGATTGCATGCACAATGCGACCGATAATGAAATCAGGCTGATGATCTTTTTCATGAACGGCGTCTCCTTGCTCATGGTTCTGATAACCGTAATCCTGGTAAACTAAACTACACTACACCATATTGTTTAATATATACATTTTCTCCAAAAGTGTCAAATGGTTTGGCCTGCGAAATGAACCTATTGTGCTTGGTTGAGAATACCGCTGCTACAACCCGCGCTATCGCGGGCATCGCTGCTGTGCCCGGTATTGTTTGTCCTTCCCTTTGAGCCACGCCTCCAATTTCGGTGAAGGATTGCAGATGGCATTCCCTTGAAAGTCGATATATATAAGCGACTTCATGGTAATAAGACCTTCCGGAAGGGAAACAAGGCGGTTGTTTTTGAGATACAACTCCCGTAATGACGAAAGGCGGAGCAGTGAGGGCGGCAGGGTGGCAAGTTTATTCCCCCACAACTGCAGATACGACAGGTTCTTCAGCTTTCCGATCTCATCGGGAAGGGTTTCAAACGAATTGTGCCTGAGGTCCAGAGTATCAAGGTTTTCAAGCTGGCCGATTTCCGGCGGAATAGAAACTATTTTATTATGGGAAAGGATCAGCGTCCGTAGTTTTGTCAAACGCATGACCGCATCCGGGATTGAGGTGATAACATTGTCCCTGGCGATCAGCGTCCGTAATTCGGCAAGGTTCCCTATTGCATAAGGCAGTGCCCGTATGCCGTCCTTGCTTATCTCCTTGTTTGAAAGGTCGAGGAAAACGACACGGCCGTTTTCCATTACCGACACGGTGGAAAGGCGGCTGTCGCCGATGCCGCACTCGTTGAGGATGCCCTTCAGGGTCGTGTAATCGTCATATACCGCTGAAGCATCATTCTCAAGAAAGGAGCCATCCTGTGCGGATAGTGTCCAGGAGATGCATAAAAGCGATGCCAGTAATTCTATTCGTTTCATAAACGCCTCCCGGATAAGGGAACAGGTTACCATGACCTTCTGTTAATCGTCTCATAATGTCCACGTACATGATTCCAGGCGAACGCTGCCAGATTTCTCCCCGCTACGCTTGTCGAAATAACCTCTCGTCCCAGAGACCATGCATTCCATGATGAGATCCTTAATAAATATAGCACCTGTTCATCAAAAAACAATGGTATTAAATAGTGTCCGTCCGAAAAACAGTGCTGCTGTCGGTTTTTGACGTTTGTGCGGTGACCCGGATTTTATATTATCGACAGTGCCATTATCTCAACAGACAGGGTTATATGACCAGCACCATTCCGGCTGAAGGACCATGTTCATGAGCGGTGGGTACTCTGGCCGTTCCTCCATTGAGATGGCTAAAGAAGGCGCTGTGGGCATCACTTGGCGTAAAGCGATCGACTGTTTTTTTCTCCTGCGGATACCGCTCCTCGTACCGGTGTGGACCATCTTTCTGCTTGGACTCATTACCGGCAGCAAGGAGGCAGGCATCGGCGGCTTTTTTTCCGGAGCGTCGATTCTTTCGGGTACCACATGGTGGGGATTATTCGGATTTTCGCTCATCGTCGCGTCCATTTACGTGGTCAACCAGATCGTCGATATCGAAAGCGATCGCATCAACCACAAGCTTTTTCTCCTGCCTCATGGTTTTTTATCGACCCGTACGGCCTGGATACTCGCCATTTTATGCGCCGTTACCGGCGTTGGAATCGCCGTGCTTCTCCTCTCCTCCCTGCCGGTTACCATCATTTTTCTCACCAGCCTGCTTCTGGGAGCGCTCTATAACCTGCCGCCCGTGCAATTGAAGAACAGCGCGATCGGCGGGATCTTCGCCAATGCCCTGGGACACGGTATGTTGACCTTCCTTGCCGGATGGTACCTCACCAGAATCGACGGGCCATTCAGCATGACCATCCTCCTGACCGGACTGTTCTCCAGCCTTGCCCCTTCCCTTGCCAACGCCGCCGTCTATCTGGCCACCACCATCCCTGACGCAACCGGCGATCGTAAAACCGGCAAGAAAACGTTCTGCGTTGCCTACGGGGATAAAAAAACCGCCATCACCGCGGCGCTCTTCTGCGCCGGCACGCTCGCAGCCTCATTGGCCATGGAGCACCATTTCTGGGTCATGGCGATACCTTCGGGAATCAGCCTGATTATTTTTATTTTCTTTGCCGTATCGACGACGCGCGAACGATCGTTTCAGGCGTTCAAATGGCCGGTCTTCCTCCTGTCCGCCTTTGTCGCGCTCTTTGTCCCTGAATACGCGGCCCTGATTCTGCTTACGTTCCTGATCAGCAAGGCCTACTACAAGTGGCGTTTTCATTTCGATTATCCCACTCTTAAAACGAAATAGGTCCGATGAAATCCCTGCTATTCCGGCTGCTTGACGGTTTTTTCCTGCTGCGACCGGTAGTGCTCATCCCGGTATGGGGATTCGCTCTCTTCGGATATTACCGGGGCAAGGGCCTCTCCTTTTCAGGCATGAGTGCGGCCTGGACAATGCCTGATACCGGCCCGCTGCTCTGGATACCGGTTTTTTCGCTCTCCGTCGGCTGCGTATATGTTCTCAACCAGATTGCCGACATCGAGGTCGATAAAAAAAACAGCGGATTGCCCCTCCTGGCGTCCGGCATTGTCTCGCGAACGCACGCAACCGCTGCAATCGCCATCGCCGCGCTCCTCTCCATCCTGATTCCCGCCCTTGCCGGACACGCCACGATCGCGCTCCTCTCAATTGCCGCCATTGCGACTGGTCTTCTGTACAGTTTCAAGCCAACGTTTTTTTCGGGCCGGCCGGTCGCGGATTTTCTTGCCAACGCCGCCGGATTCGGCGTCATCGCCTTTGGCTGCGGATGGCACCT
>JAFGOU010000379.1 GCA_016926315.1 Chitinispirillaceae bacterium | reverse complement strand
TGAGCGGCAGGACGGTTCTGCAGTGCTCCATACCGTTTCTCAACGGTCCCCTTGTCGCCGTGAGCACGCCGTTCGCGATCGAGGTGCGAAGGGACCCGCTGCAGAAAACGGTCTTTACCGACCATTTGCAGACCCTGTTTTCCATGAATCCTCCGGTGGGCATTGAAAACGGGATTTTTGGCGATACCGTATCCCCCTATTCATCATCCGTGACTGCGTCGGCGATGTCCGGTGATTATGAACGTCTTTTAACGCGAAAAACGACCGGCAAGCGGCGGTTTGTCAAGACGCTTCGAAGCGCTCTTGACCCGCGCATCATAGGCAAGATTAAAATCGATCCGAACGATACCGTTACCCCGGTGTTGTATATGGCGGGACGCCTCGATTTTATGCAAAAGGGTTTTGATGTTATCTTTCGTGCGTTTGAGCGGCTTCCCCGAAACAGGGCCAAACTGCTCTTCTGTCCGTCGAGCAGGTCGGGCGGACGGCGCGACGATTTGAAATTTTTCAGGGAGATCGCCGCACGTTGCGACGGGGATATCGAGATATGGCCGTTTAAAATACCCCGGCGGTTATATGACCTGTTTTTAAAAGGGTCGACCTTCCTGCTTATGCCGTCGCTTTACGAACCATTCGGTTCGGCGAACGAGGGGCTCATGAACGGTACGCCGGTCGTGGCGCGCGCCACAGGAGGGTTATGGCTTCAGGTTAACACCGCGGTCAAACTGTCCGTACCATCGTTTTACGGGGACCTCCCTCTTTCGGACAAAAAACGGCCGGCGTGCGGCATCCTTTTCAGGGAAGCCTATCCTGAAGAAAGGGCTCAAAAGGAGTGGCGGCAGCTTCTCGATCTGCCTCCGGCAAAACGTGGCGAGCTGCCGCTTTATGAGGCGCTGGTGCAGGCGGCGCATGGTGCGCTCCTTACGGCGATTGAGATCTATTCACGGCCAGCGGAGTATGCTGCGCTGATCTTAAGCGGCATTAAAGAGGTACGAAAATTTTCGTGGGAGCGCGCTGCGGAAAAATACCTGCGGATATATGACGTGGCGACGAACCGGGGAATATGAACGGGAGTCGTGCATCGGTTTTTTTACCGTGATCTGTTTGACAACATGCCCTCCTGCGTACTATAATACTAATTATAGCTCAAGTCTCGCCGGAAGGGATGCCGGACAACTGACGCAAAACGATAAGCGAATACGAGGGGAAAGGAAAACCTATGTCTCAACTGTTACCGGGATTTATTGCAGGATGCATTTTTGTTTTGCTTGTATGGGGATTGACCGCGCTCATCGGCAGCAAGGCGCGTCAGAAAAAGAGCGCTCGAAAAGATGAAATCATCTCGTCGATTGAAAACAAGTGGATTGATGTGGACGGCATTATCCAGTCGTACCGCCAGGGACGTCTTTTGGAGAATGTTTTCAGAAACGAGCTTGCTCGGAAACTTGAAGCGATTAACCGCTTGTTTAAACCCGCCATGCATCAGATGGACCTTTATTATGTAAAGTATACCGAAAAAATCATTGCGGAAAATAACCGGTTCCTGAACGAAGAGATTCCCATGGTCCGGCCGACCGCCGCGTTCAAGGCACTGCCGGAGTCCGCTATGGAACGCTATCGGGAACAGGAAATGCTACCCGAGGACACCCCGCAGGAATCGGAAGTGGAAACCGGAATTTCCCAGCCGCCGGAACCCGCTTTTGAAGCAACCGCGGCCCGGGAACCGGCAATGGAAGATGCCTTACCTGATCAGTCAGCGGAACAACCGGAGCAAGAGCCCCAGGAAGAGGCGTTTAATCAGGATGAACCGGTGATTTCCGCAATGGAAGCCGAGTCATCAAGCGAAGCGTCGGACATTTTACCGATCGAAACATTTCTTGAGATGGAAACCGGCACCGGTATGGCTGCCGAGCAGGTCAACCCGGCTGAAGAAAGCGGTATTGAAGACGCTTTTCCCGAATCGTCGCAGTCCCAGGAAGCGCCGACCCCCTATGTCGCTGAGGAGACGAATATTTCCCCGCAGCCTCCGGCTGTTGACCGGACAACGCCTGAAGAGGATGAACAGCTGTTTGAGGGAGGTGAACAACCTGATGCCCTTCCTCCTCCTCCCGTTTTTGCGCAAAGGCAGGAGGCGCCGGACTACCCGGAAGAAACCATGTCCGAAGAACCGGTGTATGAGTATGCGCCGATGTCAACACCTGACGATGAACCCGTTCCGCCTCCTCCTCCGTTCGACCGCCAGCCCGGGCAAAAGCGCGATGAAACCGTTGAGCCGGCAACGATTTACGATATCGAAGCCGAGACGATTATCGCGGACAGAAGCGAAATAATGGGGACCAAAAAGCCTCCCAAAGAGGAGTCGCAACGGAGCGGTCTGGGCATTACCGGAGACGATATCAGCGACCAGCTGGATAATTTTTTCAATATCAAATAAACCGCCGCCGTTATTGTCCTGCGGCGGCAGATTCCCGGTGTCCGTCCATAAAATGATATAACGTAGCCCTGCCGACGCCGAGGAGCCGCGCCGCTTTCGCCTTGTTCCCGCCGGATTTGACAAGCGCCTGTTCGACATCGACGGCAGACAGTTTCGGCTTGCGTCCCGCTTTGCCCGTTCCCCTGAGTTCTGGTGAGGAAAGGGCGGTCGCGCCCGTGATCTCGGGAGGCAGGTGCTGCGGCAGAATGGTGGAGCCGCGGCACTTGATAAGAGCGAATTGAATGCAGTTCTGAAGCTGGCGGACGTTGCCCGGCCAGTTG
>JAFGOU010000378.1 GCA_016926315.1 Chitinispirillaceae bacterium | reverse complement strand
GGCATGGTCGGTCATGTGGGTGGCCATGACGCAGGTGCCACCCTTTGTCACAAACGTTTCGATCGCCGCTTCAACCGTGTCCCTTGCCTGGCCGTCGAGATTGGCGGTAGGTTCGTCGAGCAGCAGAAGGTCCGGATCCCTGAGCAGCATGCGGGCCAGCGACAGTTTCTGCATCTCCCCGGCGGAACACTGTTTGGCCGGCCGTTCGAGCAGCGGTTCGAGCTGCATCCCACGGGCGAGCGCGCGGGCCGGTCCAGGGTCGCGACCGTCAAGACCCCATATCAGGTTGTCCCATACGCTACCGCGGAACATGAACGGCTTCTGGGCGCAGAAGGAGACGGTCAGGCGGCCTGCCGGAAACTCGACCGCGCCGGCGGTCGGACCCTCCAGCCCCGCGATGATCCGCAGGAGCGTGGTCTTGCCCGATCCGTTATGACCGATGAGGGCGCAGACGGTTGCGCTCTCAACGGTCAACGACGGTATATCGAGCACGCGTCGGTTGCGATACTCCTTGACAAGCCCGCGTATCGTGACGAGCGGCTTTTCGCTCATGACGCCGCCCTCCCCTGGAGCCGGCGCAGCAGCAGGTTCACGGCCACGGCGATAAGGAGAAGAATCGCGCCGAGCTTGAGCCCCAGGACCACCTCGCCCTTCGACGCTTCGAGCGCAATGGCCGTGGTCATGGTCCTTGTGAACCCCGCGATATTGCCGCCGAGCATCATGGCAATCCCGACCTCGCCGATGAGCCTGCCGAAAACCGCGGCAACGGCGGCCATGATGCCGAACCGCGCTTCGGAAACGAGCATGCGCACGGTGCGCGCTTTCGATGCGCCGAGAATGGCGGCAGTCTCGCGCGCCGCAGGGTCCACGGCAGTTATGGCGGCATGGGAAAAAACGATCATGATGGGCAGGGCCAGGATGAACTCGCCCACGATGATGGCGCCGGGGGTAAACAGAAGATGGAGGCCGCCGAGCGGCGACCTGTTGCAGAGGAGCATGTATCCAAGCAACCCGACCACCACGGTCGGCAGGGAGAGCAGGGTATTGAGCACGGCAAGAACCGCCTGTTTGCCGCGGAAAGCGGTCAGGGCGACCAGGCAACCAAGGGGAATACCGACGATTGCGCAGAGGAGTGTTGCGACAAGGGAGACATAGAGAGAAACGTGGATCGCGGAAAGGAGCTCACTCATTGCCAACAGCTTCCTTTTTCACGAAATTCGGAAAAAATAACTGCCCGCCGTTTTTCCTGAACCCCGCGATCATCCCCTGCCCTTCCGACGCGGTAATCCACTCCACAAACATACGCGCTGCGGCAGATTTTACATGCGCGTATTTCGCCGGGTTCACGGCAATGACGCCGTACTGGTTGAAAAGCACAGTGTCGCCTTCGCAAAGCACGGCAAGGCGGAGTTTATCGCGCACGGCAATGAACGTGCCCCGATCGGTCAGGGTATATGCCTGCTTTTCGCTAGCCATCATAAGCACGGCCTCCATGCCCTGGCCCGCCTCCAGGTACCACGGACCGCCGGGTGTGACGCCTGTTGCCGGCCAGAGCTCCTTCTCCTTGACATGGGTGCCGGACTCGTCGCCCCGGGAGACAAACGTTGCGCCGGCTGCAGCGATTTTTTTCAACGCCGCGGCAGCGTCCTTTTGGCCATTGATCCCGGCAGGATCGCCCGGCGGCCCGACAATGACGAAATCGTTGTACATCACGTCGCGCCTGTCAACGCCAAACCCCGCGACCACGAACTGCTCTTCGGCCTTGCGCGAGTGGACCAGGAGAACGTCCACGTCACCGTTCTCCCCGAGCTTGATCGCCTTGCCGCTGCCCACGGCTATCACGTGGACCGTGATGCCGGTCTTTTTGGTGAATGCCGGCAGCAGAACGCCGAGAAGCCCGGAGTTGTCGGTGCTGGTTGTGGTGGCGAGTTTGAGGGACGAGGGAGCGGCGGTAACGACCGCTGCGGCAAGCAATAAGAGCAAAATCGATCTACCGTTCATAGGTCTCCTCAAAACGCGCCGATGGCGCTGAGTTCCGCGCGGAACCGGAATTTTATCGCGCTGTCCTGATTGTTGAAACCGTACCAGGCGCGCAGATACGGTTCGATGGTCAGGTTGGCAAGCGGAATGCCGTACTTGAGCGCGCCGAACAGGAGCCGGTTGGCACGGTCGGGCGCGTTCCGGTCGTCGCTCCACTGGCCGAATGACAGTGCGGCGGTTACCACGCCGAATCCTGGTTTGACATTGGCGACAAGGCGGGCAAGGAGCCCGACGGGTTCCACCTGCGCGACGAGCGTGTCCGCGGCTTTCGCGCTGTTATCGTACGAACCCGCAGCCATGCCCGCTGTAACGGTTGTTGCCCTGGATGCCGCAACCGTGACGTCGAGCGCGCCGGCTGCCGCATGGTTGCTCTCGCTGCCATCGGCCGACTGGGCGATGTTCGTCCTGAGATACGCGGCAGGCGTTACCGTCACCCTAGCGCCGAAAAGTCCGGCCTGCAGCGACAGCACGGTTTTCCACTGGTCGAGCCTGCGGCGTTCAACCGGTTCGAGGAGCGATTCGCCGGGGTCGGTTGCGACCGCGGTCAGAAGCGACGGCCGCAAAGAGAGAGGGTCGTTTTTGAATGCCGCGATATCAAGCAAAAGACCGGTCTGCGCATTGTCGGTAAGCGTTGACCACTGGTCACTTCCCACCTCGGCATAACGCCTCGACTCGTAGGACGTCAGTTCGAGAATGGTCGAGGCGGCCACCGGAATCCGCGCGGCGTGGAGCGAGACCATGCCCGCGGTCCAGTGAAAGTAGAACTCCCGCATCACGATGGGCGCGTGATTGCGGTTTGACGGGAACGAATCGTTCAGTACGATCGCGTCGGTTGAGCTGCCGGAAGGGTTGCTGAATTTGATCCCGAAATCCAGGTTCTCCTTTGCCTGAACCACGCCCTTGAGGAACCAGGAGTAGCGGTGGGTAAGGTCGCAGCGGAGCGTGTCGGGCGCGCTGGTTATGGCGGCCTGTTCGTAGCGCAGACGGTACTGGGCGTTGCCGCTCCAGGAGATATCGGTTGCCATTGCGGCACAAAAAAACAGAAGAACGATACCAGCCGGAAAACGCATACAATCTCCTGCTCAAGACAGCGAATAGGGACGAAATTCGATATGCATGAAAATACATAACAACAGAGCGGAAACCAACCAGGTTCGGACCGGCATTTCGTTATGTTTTATTTTGCATAACGTGCGGACACCATAGTATATTTGCCTGCCGTTCTTTCATGGGCGCCGGTATCCGAACCGGAGCCACCATCATTCACCAAAAAGGAGTCGTCGCATGATCCGCAGTTGTTCCGTTCTTGCCACTTTCACGCTGTCCTTTATTTTCGCCTCCTGCACCACCCCCGTTGAACCCGGTGACGACAGCGCCTCCATCGTTGTCAGGCTCATGGGAGCCGACTCCACCATTGTCAGCGACAGCGTCGTCGTGTCACTAAGTTCGTTGTCCTCCATCGACCTCTCCGGCGAAGCCGCGGTTAAAATGGAAGACCTGATAACGAGCGCCTTTATTCCGCCGTATATCGATAAAAACAATGTCTCATGGGACAAGCGGGAGCTCTACGGGTTCAGGGTCATTGGAGCGGACGGGTTCAGCCCGCATCAGAAGAGCGATCAGACCACGGGAAGGACCGCGGACGACCTGACCTGGGAGCAGGTACGTCACGGCTATGTCAAAAAAGACAGCCGGAATGTCGCGTTTGACGCGAGCATTACCCTGCCGGGCATGTATAAGATAAAAGAGATGGCAGCCATTGAACTCTACCGCAAGATCGACCTGCTCATCGACACCGGAACAACCGCATCGACCGTACAGGTTCGGCTTGCGGAGATGCCCAAAACCGATTTTGACGGCGCTCTGTCGGCAAAACTTGCCGATATACTCGCCCCGGTTGCTTCACCCGACTCGCTCAAGTTTTATGCAACGGCGCTCGACAACTATGCCGGCATGAGCCCCTTTTCATGGGCGCAGATGCAGACCGGGTACTGGATCAGCACCACCGACCGGCTGGGGTTCGAGCCCGACCTGGGTGGCCAGTCGAAAATAAGCTATGTCAAGAGCATCAGAGTTGCCTGGTAATGCGGTCCGATATTGGTCTCTGTATTATCTCGACACTTGCCGGGCTTGGTACCGTTGTTATCGGAGGTAACACTCCATCAGGCGACACGCTCCGTCCCTATGATCTAGGGGTCATCGTGGTCACCGCGGCAAAAACCGTAAAACCGGCCACTGTCGAAACGATATCCGCAAAGCAGATCGAGGAGCGGGGTGCGGTTACCGCCGCCGAAGCGCTGACAACGATCCCCGGGGTGGCGGTGACCGCCGGCCGCAAGAACGAGGCCGGGGTAATGATACGCGGTATCGCTTCGGAACGGGTCCTGCTCATGATCGACGGCCGGCCGGTCAATATGCCCTATTACGGCGCACTCGACCTGCACACACTCCAGATGGACAATGTCTCCCGCATTCAGGTGACCAAGGGTACCCCTTCGCTGCTCTACGGCGTGAACGGAACCGGCGGAGCGATCAATATCATCACCAGCAGCCCGGACCTCAAAGACTCCTACGCCCTTTCGGCCACCGCTTCAGCCGGAGACCTTGGCAACCGGCGGCTCCAGACCAACGCCCAGGCCAGACTCGACAAAACCGATTTTTCCGGCACCTTCAGCAGAAACGTGTCCAACGGGTACCGTTTGTCGGAACAATTTTCCTCACCGCTGGGAATTGAAGACGGCGGCATACGCGACAACAGCAACTTCGACCGCTGGAACGCCACCGGAAAAGCCGGCTATCGTTTTTCCGACAACAACTCCGCGGCTGTTTCGTGCGGTTACTATGTCGAGGAAAAAGGCATCCCCTCGCCAACGGATTTTGCCCAGTTCCGCCGGTTTAAAAAATGGCAGCGGTACTTCGGCGACATGACCGGCGGCGTCATGCTGCCACACGACGTCAACGTCAGGGGGAAGCTGTACCACGACCGCTACACAAACGAAATGGCCGACTATGCCGACAGGAATCTGGATTCCATGACCTGGGACAGCTTTCACGACCATCGGGGGACCGGCGGCATCGTTACCGCCGACCTGCCGGTGCGTTCCCACACCGTTACGCGCGGTATCAATGGGAAAAACGAATCCGCTTCAACGCAGGGATACCAGGACAATCCGCGCCAGGTTTTTTCCATGGCGACAGGCTCGGCGGCACTTGAAGGCCATTTCCGCCTGCCGCGATCAATTGCCCTGACCGCCGGGGCCGGGTTGTCCGGAAGCGCCGCATATGGCGACGGCAACACCTCCGCAAAACAGCAGTCCGGGGCTAACGCCCTGGCCGGGGTCAGCGCAGGATTCCTGACCGGGGGGACCTTCCACTGCGGGGTTGGCCTTTACAAAAGATATCCGACACTGAGTCAGCTTTTCAGCGAAGAGCGTGGCAATCTCGATTTACGGCCGGAAACGGCACTGAATGCCGATCTCGGCCTCGGGTATGCCTTTGACACCATTCTTGCCCTCGACGCCACCATGTTTACCCAGGAATTCCGCGAACTGATCGTCAACTACCGGAGCCCAGGCGCGCCCATCAGCCGGTATACCAACGTCGCGCGCGCCCATAGCAGGGGTGTTGAATCGAAAGCGTCGGTGACCATTCCGGATGCAAAGACCGTGGTGTCGTTTGACTATACCTATAACGCCACATTCGATTATCAGGCAAGCCGCCCGCTCCCCTATGTCCCGAAAAACAGCGCTGGATGCGCAGTAACGTCACGGTGGGTAAAAAACCTCCAGATCCATATTCACGCGCAGCGGGCGGGCAAACGTTCGGGCGAGGCCGCCCGCGTGCTGTATGACGGGTACACGATTCTC
>JAFGOU010000377.1 GCA_016926315.1 Chitinispirillaceae bacterium | reverse complement strand
GGCGAAAGCCGGAATCCAGTTTTTCTGGCTGAATTCGCTAGCTGGATACCGGCTTTCGCCGGTATGACAGCGTAAGGGGGTACTTTCTAAACAGCCACTAGTTAACATCATGGTATTTATGGTTTTATTCCGGAGAATCCGGGTTAGAGTGTAATGTTCAGTCCAGCGACATAGGTCCGTGCCTGCGGGTAGGTGGTACGGTCGACCCCCATCGTCAGGGAAGCGTTCTTGGTACCCCCTCTCACCTCTCCCAGTCCGACTTCCGGCTCAAGCCCGGTATAGCGGGTCCAGGTGAGAAGATTTTCGGCGCCGATATAGACCCTGCACTTTTTAACCAAAAATTTCATGCTGACGGCATCACTCAGCGTATAACCGAGTTGCATTGTTTTCAGTCGCACGTATGACCCGTCCTCGATATAGCGATCGGAAACCATGATATTGTTCGCGTCTTTGTTGTTCATTCGCGCGTTATTTACGTCGTTGGTCGAACCCTCTCCCGTCCACCGGTCAAGCATTCTCGTGTCCAGATTGTATAAAGCGGTGTTGTTTTCCATGTACCAGCGGGTACCGTTGAAAATCTGGTTCCCGTACACACCCTGGAGCGACAGGCTAAAATCAAAACCCCTGTACGATGCGTCAGCGCTCATCCCCATGATGAAATCAGGATGAGGGCTTCCGATATAGCCCTGATCCCATGCGCCGTCATGATTGTCATCCCGGTAGCGAATATCTCCCGGCGCTGCGTTCGGCTGAACCAGCTGGGATTTTCCATCTTTATCAACATAGGTAAACGAATTGATTTCATCCCATGTCTGGAACAAACCATTGGTTTTATACCCGTAAAAACTGCCGATAGGGTAATTACCTTCAGTCCGTGTCACAAAAAAGGAATTTTTAAAATTCGCGTCGGACAGGTGTCCGGTGTCGCTTCCGAGACTCAGCACCTTGTTGGAATAGGTCGAAAAATTGATCCCCACGTTGGAGAAGAATGTGCCGATCGACTCCTTATAGTTCAGAACCAGCTCCATGCCGCGGTTCTCGATAGACCCTCCATTCACCATGGGTGGCGTTTTCAGGCCGGCCATGAAGGGAATGGGCGGCTGCACCAGCATATCGGTCGTTTTCTTGATGAAGAAATCGCTCAAAAATTCGATCCTTCCGCCTAAGACGGTCAGGTCGAGTCCCGCATTGGTTGCTTGTTGCGCCTCCCAGTGGATCTGAGGATTCCCCGAGCTTAAAAAGGTCGTACCCGAATTGATGGTATTGCCGAAGGGATAATCCTGCTTGCCCGAGGTGGTCGTGGTATAGAGGTAATCGGGTATCTCCTGGTTGCCGGTTTTGCCCCATCCGACCCTGAGCTTCATGCCTTCAATGAACGGCATATTGTTCATGAACGGCTCCTGCGATATTTTCCAGGCGCCAGCCACCGAGGGGAAGTTCCCCCACCGGTTTTCGGGAGCGAACCGCGAAGAGCCGTCTCTTCGGAACGTTGCGGTAAGAAGGTATCTGTTGCCGTAATCGTATTCCAGCCTTCCAAAACCCGACGCCAGGGCATTGCCTCCAAGCAGGCCATTAACACGCGGACTGAGACCCGTGGTTGCGTCGAGAACCCGCATCGCGGAATCATTGCTCGGGAGGGATTGGTTCTGCGCAAGAACGCTGTCGAACGTCCGCTCCTGAGCGGTCGCTCCGGCCATGACTTTAAAGGTGTGATCTTCGGCAAACACCCGCTCAAAGGAAACCGTATTTTCAAAAATAAAGTTATTTTCCGATGATGTTTTGCGTGTAATGACCGCATTGGCCTGGTTGTCGCTCGGACTTATGTAATACAGGGGAAGAAAATTGGTGCTGTCGCCGAACGCCATATCGAGGCCGAACGTGGAGGTAACTTTGAGTACGTTAAAAAGATTGATATTGGAATAGAGTGTTCCTGTCAACGCGAGTCTCTCCGCGTTAATATTGGTATTTTCAAGGATACCGACCGGATTTTTCATGTTGTTGAATATTGACGGCACGAGGTTCCCCGAATCGTTCCGCGGTCTGGTGACCGGGTCCATGGCGATCGTATTGACCAGCAGGCTGTTCCACTCGTCGGATTCATCGATATAATCCGTATTAAAATGAGCGATGCCGAAGTTGTTGCCTAAAGTGATCCAGTCGGCGATCTTGTTTTCGGTGTTAAACCTGAAAGTGATCTTTTCGAGATTTGATCCCTTTAGGATTCCCTCCTGATTGAAATACCCACCGCTTAAAAAATATTTGAGTTTTTCGGTCCCCCGGGCGACCGAAACGTTTTGCTGCTGGATTATTGCACGCTCTTTCGACACCAGGCCGAACCAGTCGGTCCCTTCACCAAGGCCAGACGGATCCGCCAGTCCGGGGTATACCGGCAGGTTGGCCGCCCGCATCGCTTCATTGTTAAGTATTGCCCACTGTTCGGCATTGCACAGGGAAGGTTTCTTCCAGGGTTGCTGCATGCCGTAATACATGTCGTAGGTAACCCTGTTTACTCCCTCTCTGGCTTTTTTCGTGGATACCATAACCACGCCGTTCGCTCCGCGAGAACCATAAATCGCCGTAGCCGAAGCGTCCTTGAGAATCGTAATCGATTCGATATCATTCGGATTGAGAAAGTCAATATTCGTCATCGGTACGCCGTCCACAACATACAGGGGATCGCTGTTGTTGATGGTTCCAACACCCCTGATACGGACGGTCATCGCCTTTCCCGGGGCGCCGCTGTTCTGGGTAACATTCACTCCTGCCGCCCGGCCTTGAAGGGCCTTTCGAATGCTGAACGCCGCATCCTTTACCAAGTCATCCGCCTTCACCGAAACCACCGAGCCGGTCAGGTCCTCTTTTTTCATGGTGCCGTAACCGACCACGACGTCTTTTTCCAGCTCCAGCACATTTTCCTCTCCTCCTGATGCCGCCGCATCAGGCATCGGTCCGGCGACAACGGTTTCAACGGCAGGGGCCGTCACCACTGTCGGAGCGACAACGGTGTCGGCAGTGACCGGAGTTTGCGCTTCAACAATGGTATCGGGACTGGCCGGCGTTTCCGTGACCACCGCCGTCGGACTAGTTCTTGCGCTGTCGGAATCAGGCTTCTCCGCGACCGGGGAGGCCGGGGAACCCGGAATAGCCGACGGTGTTTCAGCGACCGAAGAAGCCGCGGCATTACTATCCGTCGGGTTCACCGGAGCAGCCACGGTTACGGTATCCTGACCATACGAACCGATACCAAGGAACCCGGCCACCACCAATGCATGGATCCCTGTCAGCGCAATTTTCATGGACATAACACTCCTCTTAGGCACGGTTTTCGTGATACTGCCGGTATGCAGACCCGCTTGCTCCGTTTAATGATGGAGTGAAGCGGACCCGGTATTTTATAACCGAATAAACAGCCGGGATGCACGACACGAACGGAAAAGGCCTCGCAGCGGCTTCTTTTTCTCATCGTGTCAGTTGAATAAGGTGACCTTCTTCAGCTTCGTTGACCCCTTACTGCTGATTTTAAGCAGGACCATTTTTGAGTTGAATCGATCGGCATTGAAGGTAACGGCATGATGCCCTGCGCTGCTGAAACCATCAACAAGAACTATGGTACGCGCCCCGCTCAGCGAGTATCCTTCAACGGTTACCCACCCGGGTTCGGGAATGCTGTAATCGACGCGCACGGTATTGTTCAGGAGATGTGCATCGACCGTGAACGACGATATTTCCGATGGCTTTACCGGGTACGTTTTGTTGGTCAGGGGCGCACATCGGACATTGATTTCATGGATCGACCACCAACTGCCCGAGGAGGAGCCGCTCACCAGACGAATATATTGGCCGTTAACCGGTTTGTCAAGCGTGATGGTCGTCGTTACATTGCCGGTCGCCGTGGCGATCGCATTCCCAAAATTTCCGGTATCGTTTCCGGCGTAGGCCCTGCATGTAGCGGGAAAGTCGCTGCCGGCGCTGACGATCACGATTTGGTCAAAGTCACGGGGATACCCCATATCAAGTTGGAACCACATGCCGTTGCTCAGTCCGGCGCCTGAGGAATAGCGCGTTCCGACATCGCCATCCAGAGCCAGGTGTACCGCTTCGGAGGCATTTGGAGAATAATTGGACGCGGTTGCCTCCCACCCGGTCCGGCTCATCATCGTCCCTGGAGTACACGGAGCATCGACATGAATCGTAACTGAAGAGAATACCGAGACATTACCGGAGTCATCGACAGCGTTTGCCTTGAAGGTGGCGTTACCGAGAGGAGCATTTTGCCAGGCGTAACTGAGCGGTGACGTGGTGGAGGTGGCGACCGACTGGTCACCTTTGAATAATTCGATCTTGGTCAATTTGCCGTCCGCATCCGTTGCGGATACTTTTATGGTAATTGTGGCGCCCTGGGGAACTGAAACCCCGTTTTTCGGCGAAGTGATGGAAACCGATGGCGGCCGGTTCTTCGGTTTCCCGCCGCCTTTGATGAAGATTTGTCCCGCAAGCCCAAGGATGAATGACGCGTTATAGTCAAGCGCCACTTCGGTTTCCTGGAAGTTATCGATGTTATCCGCATAGACGTCATCCGTAGGTCCGCCGACCAGGGCTCCTTCGATGCCCTTGACCGGACCGCCCTTCACCGGCTCATTAGCCCGGTGATGCGGGTGTATCGGAGGGTTACGACCCCAGCCGGTGACATAGGAACGGGTCTCAGGATTCTTGCCAAGGCAATAATCAATAATGAAGGATCCCTTTGTATTAAACCCGCTGTACCCGAGCAATTTATAACCTAAAAATCCAAGTCCCGCTTCAGCCGAAGCATAGCGCAATACGCCCCACACATCGATAACAGGGAGTCCTGACGGGGATTTGTTGCATACGTCCCTGCACCATTCGAGGTTCCAGATAAGCCCGTCATAGCACTTGCTGTTTCCCATTTCGGCCATTTTCAGGTGTACGAACAGGACCTGATCGTCCCATGCGGGCGACCATTTTTTCTGGAATTGATTGTCACCCGGATCGTTGGGGACAGCGATCCATTTGCCGATTGAATCCAGATATTTTGATTCTTTTGTCGCGGTATAAAGCCATATCCCGCCCCAGCACATATCATCATAGTGGGAGGAGGTCTTATAGAAATTCCCTCCCGATCCGTCGGAACTTCGTGCGGTTTCTTTTGTTCCGCAGTTGGCAAATGCGATATTCCAGAGGTTTTTTGCGGAGGCCAGGCACCGGTCCGCATATGTTGCGTCAACGCTCTTGTAGTTGAGATACATGAGCGCAAGCGCCGCGGCTCCCAGGGCGCACACATCGGACCCCGGTGGAGCCTTGATGACCGGACGCGCTCCGGTCTGCGCTTCCGGAGTACCCCAGTAGCCGTGATCTGCATTACCATCGCCGATGTTGTAGTAAAACGTACCGGCGCTCGGGTTGCATTTGAGAAAATAATCGGTGAAGTGCTTGATCACCCGGAGCATCTTATCTTTCCGGGTGCCGGTGAATACCGTCGGGTATTCATAAAGCGCCCACCCGAGGGTTGCGGCGCTCCAGCATTGGGGAAGCCCGAACTTTACATGATCGCCTGCATCGTGATAGCCGCCGGTCAGGTCAACCGTGCCGTCTTTATCGCCGGTATGGCAAGCGCCACGCCACGAAAATGCATTGCCGGTTCCAGCGTCGGGCCCGCACCTGTTGGCATCGAAAAACTT
>JAFGOU010000376.1 GCA_016926315.1 Chitinispirillaceae bacterium | reverse complement strand
TCACAAGGCCGTCATTCCGGCGAAAGCCGGAATCCAGTTTTTCTGGCTGAATTCGCTAGCTGGATACCGGCTTTCGCCGGTATGACGTCAAAAAGAGGATTTTTCGGACGAGCACTATCTATATTCATGAAAGGTTGTACGGGGTAAAGGGGACAGGATTGCGCAGCGTGATCACGGGGAGAGCCGCGTATCCGGTTTAAATGTTTTTCGCCTTTGACCTCGACCGCTATGGCAAAATTCGCTTATAAAATCAAAGACCTCGACAACCACATCATCTCCGGTGTCCGTTTCGGGGACAATGCCGACGAGATCACCGACTTCCTCGAGCAGAAAACCTTCACCGTACTCGCCGTCGACGAGCTGAATTTCGACGGCTCGATCAAGGGTGAAACCTTTGGAAAGAAATTTCGCGCGGGATGGGAAAAGATGCAGAACCGCATCCCGCTCAAGTCGGTCGTTTTTTTTACCCGCCAGCTCGCCACCATGATCCAGTCGGGTGTGCCGATCTCCGAAGCGCTGGTGCAGCTTGCCGAGGGCGAGAAGCCGGCCTTCAGGAAGATCATCCTCCAGATCGAGGAGGACATCGGCGAAGGGAAAAGCTTCTCCGAGGCGCTTTCCCGGCATCCCGGAGCGTTCAACAACATGTTCATAGCGGTCATCCGTTCGGGAGAGGCGACCGGAGCGCTCGTCACGGTTCTTGACGAAATGGCGACCTATCTCGAAAGCATGGAGGTCCTGCGCCAGAAAATCGTCGGCGCCCTCCGCTATCCGGCGTTTATCGGCCTTTTTGTAACGATAATGGTAACCGGTATCCTCTGGAAACTGGTGCCGGTGTTCGCGTCCATGTACAAGAGTTTCGACGCGGTGCTGCCGCTCCCCACCCGGATCCTGGTGAACGTTTCCGATATCTTCCAGCACTATTTTCCGTTGGTGCTCCTGTCCGCGGTCGCACTGATTGCGGGCGTTCGTGCCCTGTACACCCATCCCCGGGTGCGCTTTTTCGTCCATACCCACATGCTGAAGATACCGATTTACGGCATGATCATCCAGAAAAACATCTGGGCACGTTTCTGCCGCACGCTGGCGCTGCTCATGGAAAGCGGCACGCCCATCCTCCAGGCCGTGGAGATCACCTCGGCGGTCGTCAACAACTCCCTGTTCTCATTTCATCTCGAAGCGGTGTACGAAAAAATCAGGAACGGCGAGCAGCTCAGCAAATCGCTGCGGGAGACCGGCATCTACTCCCGGCTCGTGACCCAGCTTACGGCCACCGGAGAGAAATCGGGACAGATCGACAAGCTGCTGGTCAAGGCGGCTGAATTCTACGAACGGGAGATACGCATCACGGTCGATTCGCTTTCGAGCATCATCGAACCGCTGCTGATCATCCTTCTTGGATGCGTGGTCGGCGGCATCGTGATCTCCCTGTATCTGCCGATTTTCAGTCTCGGGAAACTGATACACTGATGCGCCTACGGCATACTACGGCATACGGAGCGGAAATAATGGGCAGGAAACAATCTGAACGTCACGCAGGGTTCTCCCTTGTTGAGGCAATTGTCGTGGCGGTTATTCTGGGAATCATGGCGGCCGTGGCCATTCCCCTGTATAACGGCTACCTGAAAGATTCACGCCAGCGGGCCGTGGACGAACTCGCGCAGAGCGCCGCGGCGGCGGCGGACGGGTATTGCCGGAAAACAACAGCCGCGCCGACCGATGTCGCGGACCTTAACCTGTTCTATGACAGTAGTAAGTTCACCATTGAAATCGATAGCCCTGATGTTATCGTTCGGATGACCGGTTATACTGAAACTGAAAAAAAGGTCAGGTTCAAATAAGATATCCATGAAGCGAATAAGAAAGGTATCTCACTCCTTGCCGTCGGGCGCCGGTTTTACCCTTGCCGAACTGCTGGTTGCCGCGGCCATAGCCTCGCTTGCGATACTGGTGCTGGTGGGCGTGCTGCGCAAAGGCATCGAGATTTCCGAGACCACCCAGCACCGCCAGCGGGCGCGGGCGATCATCGACTCCTGCTTCGAAAGCCCGACGTATCAGTGCGGAAATTTTATGAATATTCCGGCGGATCAAGCCACGGTTATCATCGATCCTCGCCCGACCGGGAACCTCACCGGCATACTAACCATTGCGATTAACCCGAGTACGCATCCAACACCGCTCAGCCCGGTAAATGATCAGGTGCGTAACGATGTTGCATGCAAGACGGTCACCATGACCGTGACCTGGGAAGAACCGCAGGGGCAGGAAAGCGTTATGCTCGAAAAAACCCTTACCAAGCTCGACTTCTGACCCATGCGCACCCGCAGCGGATTCACCCTTGTCGAAGCGCTCGTGGTCGGGATCATCGGCTCGATTATCGCCGGGATCTTCATCGCGTTCATGTATGTGCACAATGATGTGGTGAACAGTGGGGTGGCGCAGTCGATTCTACTGACACAGTCGGAAACGGTTTCGAAAACCATCGGTACGGCAGTGCGGAAAGGAAGCCGGGTTATTCCCTATAACGAACCATCGGATGCGACAGCTCCATTATCGGTACTTGATACAGCAATCATTGAGGTTAAAAACAGCGACAATACAACATTCGCCCTGTTTTATCTGGGTCCCCAAACCGACTGGCTTTATGAAGCCACCACTCACTCAATTTATCAAAATATAAAAGTCTTCAAAACCGGCAAAGATACCGTGACAACGACCCCGAATTCCTCATTCACCGTTTCCGCGGACCGTAAGCGGGTTACACTGAACCTTGGTTTCAGAATACAATATCGAGGCAAAACCTATACCCTCCCCCCAAAAAAGGACAGCTACCTATGCAGAAACTGACCACTTGCCGTACCGGCGCAGACTGCTCCTCTGACGCTCCTCCTTGTTTCCTGCGCTCGGAGAAGGGCTCGGCCCTTGTCGGGGCAGTCGCGTTTTCGATCATCCTCTTTATCGCGAGTCTCGGGTATTTACAGGTGGTCGCCAGCAGCAGGAACAATGAAACCACCGCCTACTGGGACGACCGGGCGTTTACCGCGGCCGAGTCCGGGTTGAATCTGGGGGTAAGGTGGCTGTCGCAGCAGGAGCCGTCGGGGGTTCAACAGACCCCCTTTTCGATGTTCAACAGTCCCCTGCAGGTATATGCCGATAACTTTGGCGGCATTCCGGTGTCAGTGGCAATCTTTTTTTCAGGTGACAACGCGGAGATCACCTCGACCGCGACGTCCGGGATGCTGACCTATAAAAAACAGCTTTCCCGCAGAATGACGCATTCGGGATTATATGGGGTGTACCTGGAAAACATCTGGCAATTCAACGGGAATACCAACGGCATCAGGAAACTTACCTGGGATGGTCCCACGCACTTTAATTCTCCAATCATGGTCGGGAATCCCGGAACCGGCAATAACCCTGTTTTCAAAGGCCGGGTAACGCTCTATAATTATATACCGAATACTTTTACCAAAGTAAACGGGGGTTTCGGCACAGGCCATTTTGACAATGATTACAACTGGGGTGTTGATGACGATCCCTCCAATGCATTCTGGACCCCGGCAACCCTTGATGAAGTATTTTTGAGCACCTACAATCCCCATGCCGACCGCGTTGCCTCATTTCTGGATCAATCAACCGCAATATCCCTTTCTCTCAACCCTGCCGACAGCAGCCTTACGTTCGGGGTGGATCCGAACGGCAGCCCCTTTTATCAGTACAGTGATGGCGCAGGTGTTTCTCAAAAAGTAAACTACTCCGGAAACCAGTTGCTGCGCATAGTGAACAAAGGTGTTTCAGTAAGCGGTACGGTAAAGGGGCAGGTCACGGTCTATACCGATCCCGGCTATCGCATCTACGTCCCCGGCAATCTTGTTTATGACGGGTTTCAACCTTCATGGCTGCCGATCGGTGGTCCGCAAAACACGGCAGAGATTGAAACGTTTGTTAATAACAGCTCAACTATTCTAGGCCTTTATTCCGGAGCGGATATAAGAGTTGCGGAGGGCACCCCTTATGTCACCGCTCAACTGTTTGCCGTGAATACCAATCAAACCGTCACGTTTGACAACGACCAGTCGCAACAGACCCAGTTCACCCTGTTCGGTTCGCTCGCCGCCAACCATTTCTGGGACATCGACCAGGGAAACCAGCAGGCGACATTCAACCACGTCTGGGACAGCCGCCCCTTATCCGCTCCAGGACTTGGATTCAAGCGATTCAACGAAAACAACGAGGTCGTCTTCAACCTCAGGAACGGCACCTGGTCCGAATCGAATTTCAAATAGCAAAGGTCTCTCATCATGAGCAAAACAACCACCTCCATCGGCATTGACTTCGACGCCCGGGGCGTCAGGATGGTAAAAGTGAAAGAGGTCCGCGCCGGCAAGTCGGTCAGGCCGTCGATCGACTGCATGTACGAGGCGTCGGGTGACTTTTCCAACCAGGCGGCGCTGGTCGGGGCGCTCAAGGACCTTGTCGCAAAGGTAAAACCCCGGGACTCCGACCGGGTCGTGACGAGCGCTTCGGGCCGTCAGGTATACATCACGCAGATGCGGTTCAAGGCGCAGCCGGAGGCGGACATGAAAAAGGCGCTGCGCGCGGAGATCCGCAAGAACCTCACCTTTGAGATGGCCGGCGCGACCCTGGATTACCAGGTCATGGACAAGGGTGACGAGAAAAACGACGCGCCGCTCATCACGGTGACGGCCGTGGCAAAATCGCTGATCGAGCAGCAACGCGGGTTTCTCTCGAAAGCAGGCCTGATGCCCGCCATCCTCGACGTGCTGCCGGCGGCCGTCGCCAATGCATGCTGGATCGGGGCCCCGGCCGACGACGGCACGCGGAACATGGCCCATGTGGTCGTGCACCTGGCCCCCGACCTTTGCACCGTGGTTATCGACGGCGAGGGCATCCCTTTTTATGCGAGGAGTATCTACTTCGCGGTAGACCGCTTTTTCGGGCCGCCGGCGCCGGATACCGGCGCCCAGGAAAAATCGATCCAGCTCGAAACCCTTGCCGAAGAGCTCAGGCGTTCCCTGGCGTATTACAGCACCACGAACGGAATCTCAGAATTCACGGGCCTCTGCCCGATCGGGAACTACGTGGAAGACGCCGGCGTCCGGCAGTTCCTTCAGGAAAAAACCGGGCTTGAGGTCAGGGAGAGCACGTTGCTGAGCCGGATGGGATGCGCCAGGCCTGAAACGCCGGGGAAATATGACGTCGCCATTTCGCTGGCGGTGCATGGTCTCGAAAACTAGGGGGAAAAGGAACCTTATGAAATTCAAACTCAATCTGATCCGTGAAATCAAGGCCGAGCAGGAGTTTCGCGAAAAGAGAAGGCGCGCGACCGCCTGGCTGTTTTTTTTCTGCTATGCGGTTCTGTTGGCGGTCCTGGCGTACGGCGCCAACGAGATCGTCCGGATGCGCCAGAAGGTGGCCGATGAACGCGAGCGCCTTGAGGCGGTAAAAACCGAATACCAGCGGTACAAGGCCTCCAGCGAAATCGTGAGCAAGGCGGATGTCGAGCTGCTCGACCTGCTGCAGAACAACAGGATTTTCTGGACGAAAAAACTCCTGGTCATGGCGAGCCATCTGCCGGAGAACTACTGGATCATGGATTTTGCCTACAACACCAGGGAGCTTACGGTGAACGGCTACGGCTACATTTCAGAGAAACAGGAGCAGCTCATCACGCTTCATCAATATCTCGACGGCCTTCGCAGGGAACCGACGTTCAGCGATGTGTTCAAACCCGTGCATCTCAATTCAACCATCCGCGACGACGAGAAGGACCGCAGCCGCAAGCGGGTCAGTTTCAGTTACAGCGGCATAGGGGGGAAATAACGCACATGAACAAGTTCACGATTCTATTCGTTGCCACGCTTCTGCTCCTTCCGGCCGCCATTCTGGTCGACCGCTTGTATGTCAAGAACCTTAAAAAAGAGTTCCTGACGCTTGAAAAGGAGCGCATCGAGACCACCAACGGCCTTGCGACCGCAAGGATCGTTCATGAAAACCTGAACCACGTGCGCGATCTGGTGTTCGAAAACATGGAATTCCCGAACAAGCCGAGCCTGTTCGACCATGAGGAGCGGGTGTTCGAGTTCATCACCACCTGCATCAACGATCTCAAGCTTACCCTTGTGTCTGTCAAGCCTCTCAGGCCCCAGGCAAACGGGCTGGTCACGACCTGCGGGTACGATATCGAGATGACGGGCGATTTTTTCAAGTTCGGCGAACTATGCGCAAAGTTCGAGAACAGCCGCAGGATTTTTTCCCTGGTATCGTACAAGGTCAGCCTGAGCGACAAGGAGGAAACGAAGTACGGCGCGCCGCGCAACAAGGGCATTTCGGTCACCATGCGGGTCAATACGTACCGGGTCAAAAAAGCATAGGCCCCAGAGAGGAATCGATCATGAGCCAGAACAAGGTACTTGTGTATGCGTCGATCACGGCGCTGGCCGTATCGGCGGTCTTCGGTTTCGGCATGCGTTCGCGCAGCGCCGATTTTAACCGCACCGTCACCGCGGCGCTCAACGCGTCGGTCAATTACGACAACGAATTCATCAACATGGTCAACCGCCTCGAGCAGGAGCTCGCCTCCAGGGCGAGTTTCGGGTACGAGGGCGGGAAAGACCCCATGACCGGCCTTGTGCGGCAGGTGGTGGCGGCACCGCAGCCGACGCCGACGATCGCAGCGGCTAAAAAAGCGGACACGTCGAATACTGCGGCGACCGCCGCCCCGCTTCCCGAGCCGGCGGATTCGATCCGCCTGACCGCGATCATCTACGAAGCCGACCTTAAAAACTACACCGCCGTGGTCATGAGCGGCGAGCGCTCGTTTTCCGTCAACGTGGGCGACCGCGTTGCCGACCGGATTATCAGGTCGATCAGCGACATGGCCATCGTCATGGACACTGATTCACTTTCCTACCGGTACGATGTCGCGGGAAAACGGAGCGTGAGTCCTCGAAAAAAACAACCGGCACCAGCAAAGGAATGATCATGAGCGGATCCCTGACCATGCGCGAGTTACTGGAGATCGTCGTCTCACGCAACGCGACCGACCTGCATCTCTCTTCCGGCATTCCGCCGCGCATCAGGGTCAACAAGGACCTTGAGGCGCTTGATTTCCCGAACCTCGTTCCCGAAGTCGTCCAGCGGCTCTGTTACGAGGTCATGAACGAGCAGCACCAGAGAAAACTCGAGTTGAAGAAGGAGGTCGACTTTTCCTTCGGTATCGCGGGGCTTTCCCGTTTCCGCGCGAACGTCTTCACCCAGCGGGGCACGACTGCCGGGGCGTTCCGCCGTATCCCGTTCCAGCTTCTCACCTTCGAGGCGCTCAGCCTTCCCGCGGTCGTGAGAGAGATTTCGGACAAGCCCAACGGCATCACCCTGGTCACCGGGCCGACCGGCTGCGGCAAATCCACGACCCTGGCCGCGATGATCGACCGCATCAATTCGTCCCGCAGGTCCCATATCGTCACGATTGAGGACCCGATTGAGTTTATTCATCCGCACAAGCTCTGCCTGGTGAACCAGCGCGAGATCGGCGCGGACACCGATTCCTTTACCGACGCGCTCAAGAGCATCCTCAGGCAGGATCCGGACGTCGTGCTGCTCGGCGAGATGCGCGACATGGAATCCATCCAGGCCGCACTCACCATCGCCGAAACCGGCCATACCTGTTTCGCGACGCTGCACACCAATTCCTGCTCGCAGACGATTTCCCGCGTCGTCGACGTGTTTCCCAGCGAAAAGCAGCAGCAGATCCGGCTGCAGCTTTCGTCGTCGCTCAACGGCGTCTTTACCCAATCGCTGCTGCCGAAAAACGGCGGAGGGCTGCAGCTCGTGTGCGAGATCATGGTGGCGACGCCGGCGGTCCGGTCGCTCATCCGCGAGGGCAAGTATCACCACCTCGACAACGAAATCCAGCTCGGCGCCCGGTTCGGCATGCAGACCATGAACCAGTCGCTTGCCTCGGCGGTCAAATCCAACCTTATCTCCGAGGCGACGGCTTTGACGAGGAGCATTGACATTGACGACTTCTTCAAATGCATGTCACGATGATGACCGCAGGAACCGCGCATAGTGAAGGGAAACCGCCTGTGCCTCAGACCGTAAAACCGGACGACCCGCAGCCAGCCGCTCTGACGCTTTTTTCCTCCGGCGGCGCGAGCATGAACGGGCTTTTCAGCTCGCTGAAAAGCCTTGAAACGGACTTTGCCGGAAAATTGAGCGTGCGGGCGGCGGACATTGGCGCCGCTTACACCGAACCCTGCGACATCGCGGTGGTCCTTTTTGACAAAAACGACCGCATGGAATCCTTCATCGCCAATGTGGCCGGGCTTCGCGAACGGAAAAAAATCTCCATCGTCTTCGCGGTCATTGCCGCGGAAGCGGAAATGGCGTTTATCCCGCACCGCAACGAGGTTCCCACCGCCCATATTCTTCAGCTTCCCATGGCTCCCGCCGACTTTTCCCACGCCATCATGTCCGGCGTTGCCGCGCTCAAGCTCAAAACGGACAAAAAACCCGGCCGTTCGTCCTTTGTTTCGCAGGCCAAATTCCTGGGCGACATTCTGGTGGAACACGGTATTATCGACCCGCTGCAGCTCAAAATTGCCCTTGACATTCAAAAAATCACCAAAGAACGGCTCGGGTTCGTGCTGATTGCGCTCAAGTATATCACCGAGGAGCAAAAAATGCTCTTCCTATCGCAGCAGCTCGGGGTCGGCATCGCCTCCCCCCGCCAGTTCACCGCCGCGGAAACGCCGGTCGTGGGGCTTATCCCCGAGCACCTGTGCCGCAACGGCGTCTGCATCGCCCTTGAAAAAAAAAGCGACACGCTCATCGTCGCCATGGAAGACGCCCTCAACCTGCAGCTTCTCGACGCGATACGCGACATCACGGGCCTGACCGTAACGCCGCTTCTCGGTTCGCACCAGGACATCGCTTCGAGCCTCGACCGCTATTTCCATGTAATCAACTCGCAGGAAAAGGCCTCGGCACTCGTGGACGACCTGTCGGGAGGCATGGAGTACGTCGACCAGAAGGAAAAAGAGGTCAACATCGACGAGGCAGCCTCGGCGGGCACGGGCGCGGGGGTGATCAAACTCGTCAATACCATCATCATGAACGCGGTGCGCGACCGGGCGAGCGACATCCATTTCGAACCGCAGGAAAAGAGCCTTCAGATCCGCTTCAGGATCGACGGCGACCTCCGCACCGTGATGTCGCCGCCAAAGCAGCTCCACCCCGCGCTCGTCGCCCGCATCAAGATCCTGTCCAATCTCGACATCGCCGAACAGCGCCTTCCGCAGGACGGCCGCATGGTGGTAAAAATCAAGAAGCGGGAGGTGGACATCCGCGTTTCCATCCTGCCTTCGGTGCAGGGTGAAGCCGTCGTGCTTCGCATCCTCGACAAGGAGGCGTTCGACAAGAGCGTCAAAAATCTCGGATTCGACCAGCACCACATGGCCATTTTCACCTCGCAGATCACCCAGCCCCACGGCATGATCGTGGTGACCGGGCCCACGGGCAGCGGCAAATCCACCACGCTCTACTCCGCGATTCAGCAGATCAAGGACCCGACGGTCAATATCGTCACGGTCGAAGACCCGGTGGAGTTCCATATCGAGGGCATCAGGCAGGTGCATATCAACACCGGGATCGGCCTGTCCTTCGCCAGCGTTCTCCGCTCCATTCTGCGTCAGGACCCGGACATCATCCTGATCGGCGAAATCCGCGACCAGGAGACCGCCGACATCGCCATTAAAATGGCCCTTACCGGCCATCTCGTTTTCTCGACGCTCCACACCAACGACGCGGTATCGACCATATCGCGCTTTGTCGACATCGGCATACCGCCGCTCCTTCTGAGTTCGTCGCTCAACCTGGTGATCGCGCAGCGCCTGGTCCGGCGGATCTGCCCGAAGTGCAGGACCGAATATGCGCCGGAGCAGGAGCTGCTCGATCAGCTTCACCTCGATACCACCCCGCAGCCGAAATTCTACCGCGGCCAGGGGTGCGTGCACTGCAATGGGGTCGGCTATCTTGGCAGGACCGGCCTTTTCGAAATGCTCCCGATTACCCGCGAGGTCCGCAAGCTCATCCTCCGCAACGCGCCGATGATGGAGATACAGGACGCGGCCATTGCCGAGGGGATGCACACGCTGCGGCAGTCGGGCATTGAAAAGGTGCTGGCGGGCGAAACCACCATCGAGCAGATTCTGGCCGAGACCGCGGACGCGAGCCTTTAGCCGAAGCCCCTTGCGCGGGCGGTACTTCCATCGTAGTATTACCTTACCTATGCATAACTCACCGCAGAGACGCAGAGCAGACGAAGGAAGAGACACAAGAGCCTGCCTTTACAGGACCAGACAGGGGGAGTTGTCTCTTTCAATCGATTCACCGGACAGGTGTATCGGGCTGATATTTGTTTTATATTAACGGTCTCATACTAGTATGCACGAGATCACCACACCGGTCATTTCGACGAACGCAGTGAGGAGAAATCTCATTACGGTAAAGAGATTTCTCTCCCGTCCTGAGCTTGTCGAAGGGTCGAAGGGCTCGAAATGACCGTACCCTTTCCACAATCGTGTGCAGACAATTTTGAGACGGTTAATACGCTAGAACGATACTCTGCGTCCTCCGCGTCTCTGCGGTGAAATGTCGAGCCCCTTCGCCAGGTCATGATCAAAAATGCAAAAACCACCACGGTCCCCCATGATCGAGCACCTTCCCGTACCGGCCATTGAACAGGCCGCCAAGGCGCGGCAGCGTGACTTTTACGACCGGATCGCGCATAAACGGGCGGGATACCGCCGGCGGAACCGCTATTACCACGCCCTGCTCACCGGGTACCTGAAATCCATCAT
>JAFGOU010000375.1 GCA_016926315.1 Chitinispirillaceae bacterium | reverse complement strand
CCGATATGGCAGCTCAGGAAAACAGCACAGACAGCGTAAAAAATATTCATCCGTCCGTAAAAACCAATAACACATTTCACTTTTCGAAGCGCCATACAATTTTTAAATATCGTATTTTTCCTCAAAAAAAGCAATCCTGCATTGACAGCTTCGGTAACTGCGGTGCCACGGTGTTCGTGCTTCCGCCAGGCCTTTTATTCCGATTTGCGGGCCGGAGGTTGATTCATTATGGGGCCGCGTTTGATGGAATATGCTATTTTTCGATCAGGCAACCGGCCAAACCGGTGATTTTTTTAACCGTCGGTGAACCATGAAACCGTCACCCTCCTCCCCCTACGAAACCATTCTCGACTCGATCGCCGACGGCGTTTTTACCGTTGATAAAGAGTGGCGCGTGACATCGTTCAACCGGGCCGCTGAGCGGATCACGGGACTGCGCCGCGCCGAGGCCCTGGGACGCAACTGCTGGGAGGTGTTCCGGGCAGATGTGTGCGAGCACGCCTGCGTTCTGAAGAAAACGATGAAAACCGGAAAATCGATCGTGAACCGTACGGTCCACATCGTGGACCATAACGGCCGCAAGGTGCCGATAAGCGTTTCGACCGCGCTGCTCAGGGACCGGCAGGGTACCATTACCGGCGGCGTGGAGACGTTCCGCGACCTGAGCGAGGTCGAGGAGCTCCGGCGCGAACTGCTCGGGAAGCACTCATTCCAGGATATCGTTACCGCGGACCACCGCATGCTCGCCCTGTTCGAGACCCTTCCCGCGATCGCGCGAAGCGACGGGGCGGTGCTGCTTCTTGGCGACAGCGGCACGGGCAAGGAGCTGTTCGCGCGCGCGATCCACAATCTGAGCCATCGCTCCAAAGGGCCGTTTGTTGCCGTCAACTGCGGCGCGCTCCCCGAGAACCTGCTGGAATCCGAGCTGTTCGGTTACCGCAGGGGAGCGTTTACCGACGCAAAAACCGACAAGCCGGGACGCTTTGACCGGGCAAAGGGCGGCACCCTTTTCCTCGACGAGATCGGCGATATCCCCAAACCGGTCCAGGTCAAGCTGCTGCGCGCGCTGCAGGAAAAAACGTATGAGCCGCTCGGATCAAACGATCCGGTGATTGCCGACGTGCGCATCATCACCGCCACCAACCGGGACATCGGCGCGCTCGTGGAAAACGGGACGCTCCGCACGGACCTGTACTACCGCATCAACGTCATGACGCTGCGGCTCCCCTCCCTGGCGCAGCGGCGCACCGATATCCCCCTGCTTGCCGGCCATTTTCTCTCACGGCTCAACGCGACCGCCCATCGCGAGATTACGGGTTTTTCCGACGAAGCCATGGCACTGCTCATGCGTTACCATTTTCCCGGAAACGTACGGGAACTCGAAAACATCGTTCATCACGCCTTTATTCTCTGCACCGGCGCCGTGATCGAACCGCGCCATCTGCCGGCAGATCTGACCGCTCCTCCGGCCAAAGCCGCAACGACGCGCGTTTCGCCCGAAGAATTCGAAGCCGATCGCATCCGCGCGGCCCTGGAAGAAAACAATTACTCCCGTAGTAAAACCGCCCGTCAGCTCGGCATCAACCCGGCAACCTTGTGGAGAAAGATGAAGAAGCTGGGGATCGAGTAAACGCCGTGCCGCCACCGGACAGCAGGACCGGCACGGGCGCCGCAGGTTTTTCTACCGTTAAACACCGGCCATGATTTTCATTGCCGGCGCATCCCGTCGCTGCATATAAACGTTGCGCCATTAGTGGCACGATTATTATTTTTGTGTCACTTTTTTTGCCACCCTTTTTTAAAGATAGAGGAACGCAATGAGCATACTGCGGACGGCGTTTGGCGCAGTGACGCTCGGCCTGCTGTCGGCATGGTCCCCTGCCATGGCCGGCGATTCGACCAGTATCATTGAACTGGATGAAATGGTCGTACGGGCGACACGCCAGGGCGCGCTCGCCTGCGATATCATCGACAGCACCACGATCTCCCGCTTGCAGGATTCAAAGAACGCCGATGGACTGCTCGTGTCCCTTCCGGGGATCGACGTACAACGAACGTCGCCTTCCGCCGGCAAAGGCACCGGCGTTTCCATCCGCGGACTTGACGAATCAAGAAGCCTCATCCTGCTCAACGGGAGGCCGCTCAACGGCGCCGGCGTCATGGGAGGAGACTATGTCGACTGGTCCCTGGTGCCCACGACCGACATCGCAAGGATCGAGGTATCCAGGGGCGTGAAGTCCGCCGAGTACGGCAATACCATCGGCGGCGTGATCAATATTGTTACCCAACGCGATATGACGAAACCGACGTCAACGAGCATCCGCAGCTCCTACGGCATTGTCTCGCCCGAGCATGCGGACGATGCGATCGAGAACCGGGCGACCGATGTTTCCCTGGTGCACCATGCGAACATCCTCAACACGGCGGCGCTCGACCTGTTCGCGGGTTATGCCAGCGGCGAACCCTACCTGCGCAACAATTACTTCAACCGGACCTGTTACGGCGGCGAATTTTCCGTCATGCTGCCGCTTGAGTTCAGGGCAAGCGCCGGTTTCCGCAGCACGCTGCAGCAGCGGGGCTTCGCCATCGCCAATACCGCGGGAACCGAGGAGTGGGACCCGGAGTATCCTGAATCCATTGAGAGCGCCGGCGGCGGGCCAGCTATTATCTGGAAAGGCGGAGATTACTATTTCGGCGACAGAAGCTACTGGAAAAATACCCGCACGCAGATGGATTTTTCCGTGCAGAAATTGTTTTCCTCCATACTGGTAACCGCCCTGGCGCATATCAATGACCAGGACAGGACGGAGTATTTCTATGCCCTTGGCGATACCAATGCGCTCGTCCTTGAACGGTTCGCTAAACCTGAGGACCAAACCTGGGGATGGAACATTTTTGCCCGTCAAAATGTCGGAACAGGGTATGTCCTGAAATACGGCGCCGAAGGCACGGGCCTCCGCTACAGCAATTCTGATATCCGGCAGATCGACACCTCGTATTTTAGAATTCAGCCTTCGGACGGCGATCCCACCCAAACGATCAGGGCTGCCGGCCGGTATGGCGTGTTTTTTCAGTCGTTTCTCGATTTCGGAAAGCTTCTCAGCATTACTCCCGGTATTCGCTACGATTACTACATCGGATTCGAGCGTGACTCGACCTTTGACGAGACGACCTTTCATGGCGTCAGCCCCAACGGCGCCATTGCCCTGAGCCCGTGGGTCGGAGCAAAAATCGAGGCCGGCGGCGCCTACGTACACCGTTTCCCGACCTGCCCCGAGCTGTACTGGTATTACGAAGGGTACCGGCCGTCCGACCGGAAAGAGCTGTCGCCGGAACGGGCCGCTCAGGCCGAACTTGGCCTGTCGCAGGACCTGTCCGTCGCGGACGCGCTCACGGGTTCCTTGAGCGTCAGGGGATATTACTATAATGTCAAGGATTACCTCCGGACGATTTTCGGGTACCGTCCCAGCCGCCTCATTTATAACATCGACAACGTGACGCTCGCGGGATTCGAGTGTGACGCCGTGCTGGACATGTGGAAAGGGCTGAGGGTACGCGCCAATTACACGTATCAGACCACCGAAAAGACCGGCGACACCTACGACAGCAGCATGGTACTGACCGCCGGGCTGCCGGAACTCCCCAGACACAAACTGCATTGCGGTATCGAATACGGCGCGCTTCGGCTCCTCACGCTCGGATGTGCCGTTCGTTTCGTGGGGCGGCGCGAGGTCATCACGGGGAATCCGGCAACGGCAAACGCCGTGACGCTTGAAAAAATCGATCCGTTCGCGACCGTCCGCCTGTACGGTTCGTGTCCGGTATGGACCCGTGATCGTTATTCGGCAAAACTGGATTTCGGCATTGACAACCTGCTCGATGCTCAGTACGAAGAAGAACACGGAATCCCCATGCCCGGAATCACCGGGACGGGGGCGATTGACATTACCTTTTAACCCTTGAGAAGCGTATGCATAAAGATACTTGCACCGGTTCGCCTGAGTACTGGATAGCACGGTGGAATGAAATAAATGGTTCATCGTCCTCGTTCGGCGGATACGGCTCCGCGGCAACCTGGAATGCCATGGCAACAGAGTACGGCAGACACTCCGGGTCGGCTGACAAGGAAAACCGGATATCGGAAACGCTGTCATTTCTTGAAAACAGGGGCGTTCCTCTTGCGAACGCCAGGATTCTCGATATCGGTTCCGGTCCCGGATTTTTTGCAAAGGCTTTTGCCGCTCAAGGGGCGGACGTCGTGTGTGTCGATATTTCAACGATCATGATCGAACGGCTGCAGCGTGAGATCGCTCCGCGTGAACGGGAACGTATCACGCCGGTGCTTGCGGACTGGAAAACGCTCGACCTTGCATCGGCCGGATTTATTAAAGCGTTCGATCTGGTATTCGCCAACATGACGCCTGCGATATCCGGGCCTGAGGCATTTTTAAAAATCATGCGGGCAAGCCGTCGATGGTGCTGGTTTAAAGGCTGGGCCGGACCGCGCCACAACCCCCTGCTCGAACGGCTCCATCAGGCGGTGTCGGGATCCGCACCCGATGGGTTCAAAGGAAATTTTTTATGCGCCTGGAACCTGGCATGCGCATCAGGTTATTTTCCGGACTGCTTTTTCCAGGAGATGCAATGGACCGAACGGACGACTCTTGCCGCATGTACCGCGTTTCACACGACCCTTCTCGGCGCGCACACCGGATTGCCGGCCCGGGAACTCGCGCCAAAAATCGACTCCTGCCTTCGTCTCATGGCTGTTGACGGTTACATTGAACATGCGGTCAGAGGTCGTACCGGCGCCATGCTCTGGAAGATCGACGAACCCGGCGGAGTGCCGACATGAACTGTTTTTCCGACAGAAAACCGCTACCGTCGATAGCGCCCGTCGTATGCATGATCGCGATCCTTGCGGCATGCAGCGGGAAGCGTCACGAGAGCGATCCTGGCGAACGGAACGGCGACACGCTGATTGACGCTGCGGGAAGGACGGTCGCCGTCCCCTTAACGGTCAAACGAGTCGTTTCTCCCTTTACCATGTATACCCGCCTCATTGTCGCGATGGGCGGATGCGACCGGCTGGTCGGGATCTCGCACCAGTGCGTGCTGCCCGAAGAAGAGCAGGGATGCGACGGGTCCGTGCTCGACCTGCCGGACGTCGGCCCGTTCGGCGCCAACGTGGAGCTGATCGCCTCGCTTGAACCCGACCTGATTTTCGCGTCGCAAACGGACGCCGCTTCCTTCGCCGCAAAAACAAGAGCCGCCATCGTAACCGTGTCCTTTGACGGCACCATTCCCATGCTGGAGATGTTCGACCGGCAGATCGACATCATCGGGAAAGCGATGCGCCTGCAGGTCCAGGCCGACAGCCTCAAGCGATTCATCAGGAGCGTGATCGGTCCCGTTACCTCGGTCACCTCCACCCTGCCCGATTCGGTCAAGCCCAGGGCGTACTTTGCCTGGACGACCTGGACCGGCGACATCCTCAATACGGTGTGCGAGTTTGACCCGATCGAGCTTGCCGGCGGGATCAACGTGGCCCGTGAGGCGAAGCATTTTGCCAAAGGCAAACAAGGAATTCTTGTCTCACGCGAGCATATCATCAAATGGAACCCCGATGTCATTTTCGTTTCACGATTCGAGCGGCAGGCGTGGAACGCAAACGGCGCGACCAAGGCCTTGCCCATGACCGTAGAGGAGGTCATGGGCGACCCGCTCATACAATCCGTCAAGGCGATACGGACAAAGAGAGTATTTTACACGACCGCCTTCTGCAACTGGTGGCCGCAGCAGCGTGCGCTGGCGCAGGTCTTGTACATGGCCAAACTCTTTCATCCCGCCCTGTTTTCCGGACTTGATGTCGAGGAAAAGGGCAACGAAATATTCAAGCGTTTTTACGGGGCCGACAGCCTCTATACTGCAATGGCACGCGAACTCGAACTGTACTCATGGAACTGATACATGGCCCCCACCTCCCTGCATGAAGCGTATCGCCGCTCCAACCTTGCCAGGGTTTCCTTCATCGTTGTTCTCGCGGGGTGCGCGCTGGCCTTTTCAATAATCGGACTCGGCGTCGGACCCATGAAATTCGGCATTCGTGACATCGCAGGAGCGCTTGCCAACACCCTGCTCGGGTGCGATTTCAACGTATCCGACGCCGCTTTGACCGTTATTCCCCGTATCCGCCTTCCCCGGATCGTACTGGGTTTGCTGGGAGGGTTCGGACTCGCCATTTCAGGCATGCAGATGCAGGTCATTCTTCGCAATCCCCTTGCCAGTCCCTTCACGCTTGGCGTGGCCTCTGGCGCGGCGCTTGGAGCCGGTCTTGCCATCATAGCCGGCATGGCGCTTGTCGGCGGCAAATATTTCCTTATTGCCAACGCGTTCCTGTTCTCCCTGATACCGTGCGCGGTGGTGTATCTCCTGTCACGCAGCAGGCCGTCCGGGTACGGCATGCTCATTCTTGCCGGTATTGCCATGAATTTCATTTTCGATTCCGTTTCAATGCTGTTGAGCTACTTCTCCGATTCAGAGGAGCTCAAATCGCTGTCGTTATGGCTCATGGGCAATCTCGGGCGGGCCACCTGGGAGGATATCGGTCCGCTGGCCATCGTCCTGTGCATCGCGACCCCGCTTCTGTTCATGCAGAACCAGAAGCTCAACGTATTGAGCGGCGGCGACGAAAGCGCGCGGGGGCTCGGCGTCAACGTGGAACGCACCCGGATCGTTGTGCTGACGCTGACGTCGCTGGTATCGGCGAGCATCATCTGTTTTACCGGCATCATCGGGTTTGTCGGCCTTGTCTCGCCCCATATCGTCAGGATGCTGATCGGCAACGATGCACGGTACCTGATGCCCGCTTCAGGCTTGTTCGGCGCGGCGTTTCTGGTCGGAGCGGACATCATTTCGCTCAGGATCCTGGAACCGGCCGTGCTCCCCGTGGGAATTATCACGTCGTTTGTCGGCGGCCCGATGCTGCTCTATCTCATCATGCGCAAACAACGGGAGGGCGCATGGTGACCGTGACCATTGACGGGCTGTCGTTTGCGTATACATCGCACCCGGTCTTGTCAAACATCACCTTACACATTGAAAAAGGCGAGGTCACGTCCATTGTCGGCCGCAATGGCGCCGGAAAATCAACGCTGCTCAAGTGCATCAACTGTATCCTCAAACCGTCCTCGGGCACTGTTTTTGTCAATGAGGAAAATGTCGCCGCCATGAACCTGCTGAAACGGGCGCAGCGATTCGGCTACCTTGCTCAAAAAAGCGACTACCTCTTTTCCACCACCGTGTTTGACGTCGTACTTACCGGCCGGTACCCCTATTCGCCCGTACGGTTCACCCGCAGCGACGAGCGGATCACGGCGGAGGTGCTCACCATGATGGAGCTCGATGCGTTCGCCCACCGTTCCTTCAACCATCTCAGCGGCGGCGAACAGCAGCAGGTGCT
>JAFGOU010000374.1 GCA_016926315.1 Chitinispirillaceae bacterium | reverse complement strand
TATGACCCCGTATCACCCGGAATGAAACCGCGAATCCGGTCCGCGACCGGGTCCCACCTGAGCAGGCCGCCATTACGGCAGGCGAGATAAAAAACGCCGCCCGCGGCAACCGCATCCGCAGGATGAACGACGGCCAGGGTATCGGCGGCAAAGGTCCTCTCGTGCCAGGTAATCTGCCGTTCATGCACGCGACCATCGCGATAGGAATACCACAAGATCGTCGCCGGTTTGGAACGATAAAGATCGTAATCAGACGGATTCAGGAGTACGGCAAGGGTACGATTGCCAAAGGCGACAGCATAAAGCGACTTGTCAGCATGACACTCGAGCGAATACCCCCACCACTGGTCGCCCCGGGTCGTGGTGAGATTGAGTGCCCACCCCTTCTGGTCGTAACTGGCCACGCCGATGGTATCGCCGCTGCCGGCAAGAAGGTACATTGCGTTATAGACGATCTCGCTTTTTTCCCCGCAGGGACCGGCAACGGCCGCAAACACGCTGCCCGCGATAACCGCCAGTATGACGCGCCGGCATCTATTCCCGCAGATCAACGACCGCGGCATTTTTAGGAATCGCGAATTCAAACACCCTCCTGTTTTTTTTTGCTCCCGTCGTCATGCCGGTGAACGTATAGGTAAACGTGTTGCCGTTACGGTCGGTCATCAGGCATTTCGCGATCAAACCGTCCTTCTCCCTTGCCCAGACATGAATCGTCCGGTAGGGAGCGCCCGCCGAATCGTTCGTCCAGGCGAGTTCGACAATGCCCTTTTCGCGCCCCCGCTGTTTGAACGGGCAGGAAACGATGAATCGTGCAAAAAGCTGGGATGGAAGCATCGACATATCAACGTTGGCAAGATTTTTAATCACCACCTGCCTGGACTTCGCATTATAATGCCAGTAGGTGGTCCCGTTGCTGACGAAACGCTCGTCGCCTGTGGTGATAAAAAAACAATCGCCTGAGTCAAGTCTGATGGACCCCGAACGCATCTCCTTTTTCTCCCTGACGCTCCAGTAGATGACAAGGGAGTAATCGGCGACAATCGAACGCGCCGGATCGTAGTTCTTCCTCAGAAGCGCGAGAAGCGGCGAGGACCCCTCCGCTCCCCCGGCAACATCCGGTGCCGCGATTGCCGTAAACAAAAAAACGATCACCCACGCGAGCTGCCTGCACAAAACATTTTTCATCGGTGGTTATTCCTCATACCGCCTTACCCCTGCTCCGGCCTTCTCAGCCCTGCGAGCAGTTCGTCAATCTCATCGAATCGCACCAGCACGTCGCGCGCCTTGCTGCCGTTCGGCGGGCCGACGAACCCGGCCTCCTGAAGCTGGTCCATGATCCGCCCGGCACGCGCATACCCGAGATTGAGACGCCGCTGCAAAAGCGAGGTCGATCCCAGCCCGGTGTCAGCGATGATCCGCGCCGCCTCCTCGAACAGTTCGTCGTGATTGCCGCTTCCTGCGCCACCCTCTTCATCATCGTCATCACCGCCCATTACAGCGGAAAAACTTTCTATTTTATCAATCTGCACTTCCTGGCTTCGCACCGCGTTGCCGATTTTTTCAACATCCTCCTCTGAAATGAACGCGCCATGGAACCGCTCGATCTGTGGAGCGCCGTTGCGCAGGAACAGCATGTCTCCCATGCCGAGAAGCTTTTCCGCGCCGATGTGATCGAGGATCGTCCGCGAATCGTTCGACTGGATGGTCCTGAAGGCGATGCGCGATGTCAGATTTGCCTTGATCGGTCCGGTGATGATGTCTACCGACGGACGCTGGGTCGCCACGATCAGATGGATCCCCACGGCGCGCGCAAGCTGCGCGATCCGCTGGATCAACGTTTCAACGTCCTTGGACGACTTGGTCATGAGATCGGCCAGCTCGTCAACAAGGATAACGATAAAGGGAAGCGGTTTATTGTCCTCCTCCGGGAGTAACTCCTTGAGCTTGCCGCTCTCCACCCGGCTGTTGAACGAATCGATGTTGCGCGCCGCGACCTTGGCGAGCAACCGGTAGCGCCGTTCCATCTCTCCCACGCCCCAGTGGAGCGCCTTGACCGCTTCTTTTGACTCGGTGACCACGGGTGAGAGCAGGTGCGCGATGCCGTTGTAAAACGATAGCTCCACTTTTTTTGGATCGATCATGATAAGCCGCAACTCCTCCGGCTTTTTTGTCATGAGCAGGCTGCAGATGATCGAGTTGATGCAGACGCTCTTGCCCGAACCGGTCTGGCCCGCGATGAGCATGTGCGGCATTTTGAATATGTCGGCAACGTATGGCGCACCCGAGATGTTGGTGCCGATGACCACCGGCAGCTTCGCCTTTGATTTCACGAAAACATCG
The DNA here is from genome assembly GCA_016926315.1 of Chitinispirillaceae bacterium. The sequence goes on along the minus strand of JAFGOU010000374.1, from coordinate 3,301 downwards.
GCCGTCAGGATGTGCTTGAAATAGACGATCTGGCGTTCGGTGTTGGGCAGTTCGATGCCCACCGCCGACTTGCCCGGGATCGGTGCCTCGATGCGGATCGGCTGACCGCCGACCGCCATGGAGATATCGTTCTGCAGATTGACAACCTTGTTGATCTTGATACCGGGCGCGAGAACGATCTCGTACCGGGTGACCACCGGGCCCGGGCTTACCGCGACCACCTTGCCCTCAACCCCGAAATTCGACAAGGTTTTTTCGAGGATCGCCGAGTTCCTCTCGATACCCTCCTTGTCAATCATTCCCGACAGCGGCGGCGGATCGGTCAGGATGTCCGGCTTCGGGATCTCGTACGGTTTGAGCGGCACCGCCTGAGCGGCCGGCTCCTCAGGCACGGCCGGCATGCCTCGCCGTTTTCCGCGCGACCCGTCGTCTCCCTCCTTCGCCTCGCCATCGATGCGCACCCTGCTGGCGTCGATCTGCGGGTCGTCGGTTTCCAGTTCGGCGGTCTCCACGGTCATGATCTTGATCGGCGCACGTTTCTTCTCCCTGAAGGCGGCAAGCTCCTGCTCAAACTGCTTCCTCTGCTCCTCCTCCACCGGATCGATATCGCCAACAGCGTCGGCAACGGCCGCGGCGGCGAATTCGGAGGCGGGCGACTCCTTGCGGGAGCGCGAACGCTTCGGTTCAACCGCCGCGCTGTCCACATCGGCCGGTGCGACGGGCTCCGAAGAAACACGGTCCTCTGCGGTTTTTTCAAACAGCCGGGCAAACGTTCCGGCACCTGCCGACCAAAGCCAGCGGGCCGCATCAGCAATCGCCTTTGCCGCGACAACCGGAGAAATTTTAAAACTCAAAAGCACGGTAACGATGAGCGCAAGCCCGATGATGAAATACGGACCGAACTGGTGCGCGCCGAAAACCGGCTTGACGAGCCGCACCGCGCTGACGCCGATCCAGTTGGCGTCCACCGGGGCCAGTTTTCCCGCGGCGATAAGCGGAAGCTGGTGAATAGCGAGTACGACGCACAGTTCAAGCGCGAGCAGGGTCCAGGTCAGCAGGCTTCGCATCGCAGGCTGATCCCCGCGTAAACGAATCCAGCCGATGGCCCCGATCCCTGCCGGAACCAGGAACGAGGGAATGACTCCCAGGAGAAAAATCATCCCTCCCGCGAGCGAACTGCCGAGGTATTGCCCGAGGATGTTCGAGCTTCCGTTAATCAAATGTGAGACAAGCGCAATCAGCACGAGGACCGCGATGGCGATATAGAGCAGTCCCCATATCTCGTGCCCGAAATCAGACGGTTTTTGCGGCGACGCGCTTTCGTCCCGTTCGCTTCCGTTCTTTCTTTTTGCCACTCAGCAGTTCCTTTTCCAGTCGGTACAGCGCAAACCGCGCCGCTTTTGCCTGTGCACACAGCACGGCGCCACCTTCGATTTTTGCATACTCCTCAAGCACGCGGGCCGCCTCCTGCCCGCGCTTGAAATTGGCCGCAAGCAACGCGGCGATTCCTTCTCGTTTAAGCTCTTCGGGACGGTTTTTAACGGCAAAACAGTCGTTGACCGTGTCCCGCGCCGCCAGAAGTCGCTCCATGCCGATCGCTTTTTCCGAACCGACAAGCGAATGCCGCGCCTTCTTCAGCCTGATACACGCTTCCGGTCGTTCATCAATAAACCGGTAATACTCCTCGATCACCCGCAACGCCTCGCGAAGGCGGTTCCCATTCGCATCGATAATACGGAAAATGCCTTTTTTTTCTGTCATCGGATGCCGGAGCGCCGGATCCCCGGCGCGGACCATAAAAGTGAGGAAAAATATACGTCATGCACCTCGAAAAAGGGGGATATAGGAGGGTATATGGAGAAGGATTTAAACATCCCGGTCAAGCAGGATCAGGGTCTGCAGTTTGTAAAATCCACCCTTCCGGAGGATATTTCCCTTGCATCTACGCTACAGGGTTTTCAAGACGATGCTTGAAAATCCGGCCAGACTTGCCATATGCTTACACCGCGATTTTCTTTAAGAACGCTCCTGCAGGTACCCCTGTCTCCACCGCCTCCAGCACGATTTTCGCGCACGCAAACGCATCGGAAGCGGCATCGTGGTGCTTGAGGGGGATGCTGAAATGGCGGCAGACGTCCGACAGTTTGGTGGGAAACACCCCCCATTGCCGGCGCGCGAGTTTCATGGTGCAGAGAAACGGCAGATCAGGCGGTTTAAGTCCCTCCATTTCGCAGCAGGCACACAACACGCTGCGATCGAACGAGGCGTTGTGCGCTGCCACGAAATCCACGCCCCTGAAAAGCGGTTTCAGCCCCTTCCACAGCTTGCCGAAGGTCGGTTTTTTCGCCACATCGTTCCAGGTAATGCCGTGCAGGTAGGAGAAAACGAAATCCCTGCGGGGAGGCTTGATGAGCGTTGTCTCCCGCGCCACGATTGTTCCCTTTTCCGCCACCACCACCGATACCGCGCACGCGCTGTCGCGGCCATAGTCCGCGGTCTCAAAGTCGATAGCCGCAAAACGGGTGAAGGGAACTGCCAACGTTTTTCGTCGTTTGTTCATGGGGCCTCTTTCGGTCAGGTGCGATTATGTTGCAGGGTTAAGCATGCCCGATATAACCCGGTCTCCCTAAAATATTTCTTACCTGAACCGGAAAAGCCTGAAAAAATGCGACGACAGGAATCAGTGTGATATACATTTCAATCTGATATATCAGCAGGATATATACAGGTAACCTGATTAAAAAAAAACCCCTGAATCTCCCACTTTTCCCGTGGCACACCGCTTGCATAAAGGATCATTTCACGTTCACCTGTCGGATTTGACATTCTCAAACGTCCATCTGTTTTTGAAAAGGACCGGACATGACGGTAAAAAGCAATAGATCGGGTACCGAAACGAATTATTTTCTTTCTTCTCCAATTTCAACGGATTAATCCCAAAAGGAGCGTGCAGTCATGGTGCAGACAGTAGCGGCATGGTTCAACGGCGGTGGGCCTTTCATGTGGGCGATACTGGGGGTCCTTGCCCTTGCGGTAGCGGTGGTGATCGAACGGCTCATATTCTACTATATCGTCTGCCGCAAGCGGGGCACGAAACTGGTGGCCGAAGCCGCCCGCCACCTGAACGCCGACGCCCACGATAAAGCGCTGGAGGCGGTGTCGGGAAGCGCGCCGGTCAATGCGCTGCTTCGCACCGGGCTTGAACGGTTCAAGGAGGGCGCGGTCCTGAGCGAGATCCAGGAGGCGGTTGAAGAAGCCGCCATCCAGGAGATCCCGCGGCTCCCGGAGCGGCTCAACTACC
>JAFGOU010000373.1 GCA_016926315.1 Chitinispirillaceae bacterium | reverse complement strand
TATTTATATGATCCACCAATTCGAATTTGACGCTAAAAAAAGTGACGGCAACAAACAAAAGCATGGGATTGATTTTATTGAAATACAAGAAGTATGGGAAGACACCGATCGAATGGAAATTCCTGCCCGCACCAAAGATGAAACACGATTTTTAATTATTGGAAAAGTAAAGAGTACTCTTTGGTCGGTAATAATAACCTATCGGGAGAACAAGATACGCATTATTTCAGCCCGCCGGTCCCGCGAAAAGGAGGTTACGCTCTATGAAAGCTAAAGAATTTGACAAATTATTTGATGAAGGCAAAGACATTTCTAAATTATTGGACCTCTCGAGAGCGACTCGCCCCGGGCAGCATCTTAAACGGGTGAATGTCGATTTTCCCACTTGGATAATCGACTCCCTCGATAAAGAGGCAAAAAGACTTGGAGTCACCCGGCAGTCCATAATAAAAGTATGGATTGCCGAGCATTTGTCGAAAAAGGTCGCTTAGCCATCCCACCGTACATTGTCAGCTCAAAAAGAAATACCATCACCTGTTTCGGATTAAACCAGGTGATGGTATTACTTTTTTACCGCGCGCTTCCTTCTCGTAACTTATAAAGTTTACCAGCCGCTCACAAATTTTGTTGATCCTATCGGCCTTTCCCCTGCCATGATCCGCAACAGATATAGTCCCTGGCTGATTCCATTGGATACAACCTCTTCATGGTTGCCCTGACATTGAAATCCCTGCTCCTGCCTTTTTATCAGCTTTCCCTGCATATCGAACACCTCAAATCGTATCGATGCGGCAAAAGGAAGATAATAGGAAACAACGCTCTTCTGGCGGCACAGATGCTTTTTCACCGAAAGAACCGGTTTCCCCTCAGCCGCTCTTTTTTTTGCGTTCACCGGGGTCACCAGCGAGTCGTTCAGGACCATGAAATCAAACAATGAATATCCGTTTGAGCCCCCCTGCCGGGTGCCGAACATTCTCACGTAACGCGCGGTTACCGTGTTAAACGTTATATCAGTTACCGATCTTCTGGCGCCCCTGGCGGTAGAATAAACATCAGTCCAGGCTGATGCGTCGGTTGATACTTGCAGTTGAAAAGCCCGGCCGTAGTTTTCATGCCATTTCAGAATGACCCTGTTTATGCTTCTTTCCGACTCCAGGTCCACCATTATCCATTGCGGATCGCCGGCCGCGCTTTGCCACCGCGTATCGAGGTAATTCAGATACGTCGCCGAATCGGTGACATTAGCGGCGGAATTGCCACCGCTCTCCGATGAGGCGGCGGCGGGCTTGCGCAAGGCTAGATTCCTTTGGTGGTCAAACGGCCTCCATGTACCTGCCTCCACATCAATCTCCCAATCCTGATAATAATTCAAAACAGGTTTATCCCCGTCGAATTCCAGGGGCAGCCACACATAATCGCCCTCTCGGCGGGGATCGGGTTTTTCCCAACGGTCGCCGCCGTATACATACACCGTTCCATCCGTCCCTTCAATGGGAAACACCCAATCGCATTGTGAATCCCACGAGTTGTCGGATCCGGGAGTGGACAGCATGGTCAGGTTTGACCAGGGGCCGGACAGATCAGTGGCTGAATAATACTGCGTCTCTGATGACGCGGTCCAATCGGTCCGGGAAGTCGCGTAGTAGTAGATGCCGTTTCGCTTGAAGATCATGGGGGCCTCGCGGCCGCCGCGGTTCCACAAGTATATCCGTGTATCCAGCTGTACATAATCTTCGGACATTCGATATATCCCATGCTGCGCATTGGTGCCTGTTGCCCACGACACATATGCCATATATAATGTGCCGTCGTCGTCTTTGAAGGCGGACATGTCGCCCATCAAGGCATCGTCTACAAGGGTCTGTCCGAGAAACGTGAACGCTCCGTCCGGAGCGGAACCGGTGGCGGTTCCCAGGTGAGCCCCGTTGCCGTCATATTTTAATAACATTACGAATTGTTCAGTGGATTCGTTGTACTCTATGTCAATTCTGTTGGCGTCCGTTTCATGGCGCAGCACAATGCCTTGATATTCCCAGTGAATCAAATCCGCAGAGGCATAGCACGTCTGCTGCCGGAATCCCATGGTTCCGCCGTACCAGTAATAGGTATCCCCGTGTTTAAAGAGGTCGCCACTCCTTGTCCGGATGGCATTTCCGTCTTCGTCGTACCAGTAAAAATCATTGTGAATCGTCTGCCACCCAGCCCCTTCAATCGACACGATTCCGAACAGCGCACACAATGCAAGAAAGCATAAATACCATTGAGCGTTGCGTCTGATTAATGGCATACCGATGCCCCTCTCACGAATATTTTTTTGTATGCCGGAGCACCTGGGATTTAAATGGTATGAGGGTGATATGATAGCATCATCTCTTAGGTATCCACGAAACCATATTCCCTATAGCATCACTATCGGTCGATTCCACCAATCCCCAGGTATCTGCAGCCAAGTCAAGTGTTCTGTTCCCTGAATATATAAATCAGCGATCCCATTCCTGCGCTGCGACATTCACTGATTCTGTTTACTTATGTAAACGATAAGGAGCTTTGCGAGGAAAAACTTAAATGACCCTGCTATTCCTGTACCATTCTACCTGATGCGCATTTTTTAGCAGAACGTTACAGGAATAAGCGCGAACAGATATTCATAGAACCCGCCTGGACCTTAACCAGATACGCTCCCGAAGGGATGCCCTGCGGCAGATCCACAGAATTTATTCGTGATCGATTCACTGGTATGGTGGTTCTGGCAACCAGCCTGCCTGCGATTGAATACAGGGACAGGGTGATCCGGTCGTTCATTTCATTCACGATGGGAAAAGACATGGGCCAGTTCTTTCCCCTGCCTCGCAAAACAATGGTTGATCCTGTGAGATGCTCATTTTGCGCTCGTTTTCTTTCTGACGTTGATTCCTGATACACCCGTATATAATCGACATACATGGTCTGCGGCAGAGTGGCGGTCACACCGGCAGGATCTGCTATGCGAAGCGGCGTGCCGCCGACCGCGGCATTGAGCAGCAGGTAAAAGGGCTGGTGAAACTCGGTAAGGTCCGACGGCGTGATATCGATCACCCAGAACTGGTTGCCGTTAAAATAGGCCCTGATCGCGCTTTGGTCCCAGGTGATGCTGTACACATGGAAGCTGTCGGCCAGAGGTGCGCTGGAGGTATCGGAGCGTCCGTATGACGCATGCGTGTTGTCGACCTCATAGAGCCAGTGCGCGGTCGAGAGAACGACATGGTCGTCAAGCGCTCCGCCCCTGTCCATGACCTCCATGATGTCGATTTCGCCGCATCCGGGCCACGGGGTATGGGCAATGGACTGGCCCATCATCCAGAGGGCGGGCCACATGCCTTTGCCTTTGAGAACCTTCATGCGCGCCTCGACCTTGCCGTACTGGAACGAAAACCGTCCATAGCCGGTGGTCATGCGCGCGGACGTGAAGTGCATACCCGCGGTGTCCTTGCGTTGGACCGTGATTTCAAGGTTGCCGTCGCGTACAAAGGCATTTTCCTGCAGGTCAGTGTAATATTGCAGTTCGCTGTTGCCCCATCCGCCTGCGCCGGTCCCGGTTTCAAAGTGCCAATGGGAAGTATCAACCGCTCCTTCGGTATCAAACTCCTGGGACCAGATCAGTTTCCAGTCAGAACCGGCGGCAGGAATGTTCACGATTACCAGCGCTACCATGACGTAAAAGAGCTGTTGTCGCACGGGTGCGCATTGGAATGCGTTCATCAGTTCTCCCTAGAGACACCCTGCCTGGTCGCACGTCTCGTTAGTAATAGAATATATTATACAGGTACCGGACCGACGTATGAATCATGCCATCGTACAGGATTCCCTATGAAGCATACTCTTTCCTTTATGAAAATGCACGGCCTTGGGAATGACTTTATCGTCACCCACGAGATGGAACCGGGTGAAATCCCCGCAATCCAGAATCACACGGCCGAGCTCTGCGACCGGCGCCGGGGCATCGGCGCTGATGGCGTTATTCTCATACGTCCGTCGGATAACCAAAACGCTGATTTTCGCATGAGAATTTTCAACAGCGACGGTTCCGAGGCTGAGATGTGCGGCAACGGGATCAGGTGCTGCGCGCAGTACGTTCGTTTGAACAATCTTTCAGCCAAACAGTCGCTAGTTTTTCAAACCGGGGCCGGCCCCATTGCAACGGCACCCGCTGAAAACGGCTTGATCAGGGTCACCATGTCAAATCCGGTGCTCGATGCCGCGCTGATTCCGACAACGCAGAAAAAAGGGCGGGTCATTATGCAGGACCTGCAGGTGGACGAAAGAACATTTGCCATCACCGCCGTATCCATGGGCAATCCCCATGCCGTCATTTACGCTGACGAGCTCTCCGACGACCTCGTACAATTCTGGGGCAGGAACATCGAAACGCATCCGTTCTTCCCTAAGAAAACCAATGTCGAGTTCGTGACCGTGCTTTCTGACCGCGAGATCCGGATGCGGGTCTGGGAACGCGGGTGCGGAGAAACCCTGGCCTGCGGCACCGGCGCCTGCGCAAGCGTGGTATCGGGCATTGTGAACAACCTTCACGGCAACGAGGTGACCGTTCGCCTGCTTGGCGGCGATCTCGCGATCGAATGGGACGGCAACGAGCACAGTCCGGTCTTTATGACCGGACCCGCCCGGCTCTCTTTTACGGGACGTGTCGAGGTGCCGTTATGAGCCTGTTCGAGATTATCATGCTGGTCTGTTTCGGCGTGAGCTGGCCCGTATCCATCTGCAAATCGGTCCGGACAAAGATAGTGGCGGGGAAAAGCCCGCTCTTCATGCTCATCATCATGATCGGTTATGCCAGCGGCATGGTGCATAAAACAATATACTCCTTCGACTGGGTTATCGCTCTCTATGCAGTGAACCTGCTGCTGGTCGCCGTTGACATGGGATGCTATTTCTACTTTTCCAGAAATGCACGCGTTGTATTGTCATTACAGGAGACCCGATAGTATAATAATTGTCTCCAGGAGGGGTGGTTCCGGTATTTGACAGGGAAAGAATCCTGGCAACCTCTTGATCCACAACGGCGGCAGTGCCATCGCACCAACAATAGAAGCGGAATGAATAGTATGCGCTCCGTCACAACGTTGTCTCTTGTCATGTTCGCAGCGGTCTTATGCGGCGTGCCGAGTGCCTTAGCCGTTGAGAGCAACCCGTCGGCGCAAGGGTGGACCCTGCTGCTCCAAAACAAGCCCCAGAAAGCCCGGGAGGTGTTCCGCGCGCACTGCACCGACAATGACCCGGCGCTTGCAGGCGAGGCGTATCGGGGCCTGTCAGAGGTGGATAAATTCCTTGGTAATGACAGGGATGCGTGCAGGAACTACTTCGCTTCGTACCTTAAGGACAACAATTCGCTTTATTTGTCCTGCCCGTTGCTCGATGTCATACTTTTCAGCCGTTCTGCGTGGGGATACCAGATTAAAGAGGGCTATAAAGTACTCAAGAAGCTTTCAAAGCAACAAGACATATTTGCCGGCCAGTTTCAGGAAGACCTTGCAGAGCGATACCTCAATGACGGCAACTATAAAAAAGCGGCCACCATCATCAAACAGATGGGGTGCATAAAGATGTGGTGCTTCATCGGTCCTTTTGACAACATCTCGCACTCAGGATACAACAAAGTGTATCCTCCTGAAAAAGAGATCAATCTGTCCGCACAGTACCGCGGGAAGGACGGCAACCTCGCGAAATGGCACCCCCTGGTGTCTTCTCCGGCATCAGCCTGGATCTTTGTGGAGGACCACCTGCCCATCAGCAATGCGATCAACTACTTCTATTGCTGCGTACAGAGCCCGATTGACCAGGAGGTGGTGCTTTCGTTCGGCGCTTCCGGCATGTTCACGATCTTCCTCAACAACACCGTGGTGCTGGCCGACTCGGTATTCAGGAACACGGGGAGCGACATGTTTCTCCAGCGGGTGAAGCTGTTCAAAGGAGCCAATCCGCTTCTGGTGAAGCTGGGGCACGAGTGGGGGCAGCCAAGCGACGATGGTGTGAAGCTTTCCAATTTTTCTTTGCGGTTCCTTGACCGGAAGTATGCTCCACTGTCCGGCATATCGGTCTCGACGGAACCGGCCCCGCCCCATCCCGGCATACCCGCGCCATCGAATCTCAGACCGCAGCCGATGGTCGATTCCGTTGTCGGGTCCCTTTCGCGCCGGCTCGAGAAAAATCCTGACGATATCGATGCGGCTTTGCTGCTCCTGCATTTCTACAACCGCGTGGAAATGACCGATGAAGGCCAGACGCTCGCGAGCGCATGGATTAAGCGCTATCCGAACAGCGCGGTCCTGCATTTACTCCTGCAGGAATCGTATTTCAGGGCGAAAAAATTCACCGATGCCGAGGCCGAGGCCAAGGCGGCGTATCAGGCTGCACCGTCCAATTTTAACGCATGGGCAGGCGAGCTCTCCATTGTTGCCGAATCCGGAGACGCACAGCGTATCATACAAGGGATCGAGCAGTCGCCGCCTCACTGTAAATCATCGTTTAACGCCGAAATTAAAAAATTAAACGCCTATGCAAAGCTCGGCAACCGCAACGAAATCATGAAAGGCATTGCCCGGCTTGAGAAAAACCATTGTTTCAATTCCACCGCCATAACCATCCTTGCGTCAAGCAATGTCGAGCAGGGAACGGTGAGAAAGGCGAAAAAACTGATCAAGCGATATCTCAAGCACGACCGGACCTGCACCTCGCTCTACCGGCTCCTCTCGCAGATCGCGCTGAAAAGCGGCAATGTCTCCGAAGCCATGAAAGCCCTTTACAAAGGGCTTGTCTATACGCCGGTGGATGCGAACGCCCATTTCAGCCTTTCCAGGCTCGCCCTGTATTCAAAAAACCACGATGAAGCGCTTCGCCGCATCGACAAGGCCCTGGCGATCATGCCGGCCGGCGCTCAATTGCTCAACCTCAAAGGTTCGATCCTGGAGGCAATGGGTGATAAAAAAGGTGCGAAGCAGGCCTACAGAAACGCGATCGCGCTGACAAACGATGATTTCAATGCATGGGACAATCTCCGCTCGCTGGAAAGCAAACCCGGCCTTGACTCGCTCGCACCGCTGCCTTCCGTGGAGTCGCTTATCGAAAAAAGCGCGTCATGGGAAAAAAGGTACTCCGAAAACGGGGCGGTCCTTTGCTATAGTGACGACATTTTTTACTATCCGAGCAAATGCTCGAAGGAACGCCAGTTCCTCGTTGTCTATTGCGGGACGCAGAACGCGATCGACCTCTGGAAGGAGTATACCTGCGGCTACAACAGCAATTTTCAGAGCTGCGCCATCACGCGGGCGCTCACGGTCAAATCCGGCAACAGACAGGTGCCGGCGGACATCGGCGGCAACCAGGTGGTCTTCAAATCGCTGCAACCCGGCGATTGCATCGTTCTTGAATGGACCATCAAAAACTTCTACTTCGGCGAGATGGCAAAACACGTTTGGGGCGAGCAGTCCTTCCAGATACCGTTTGCGACCCATGGTCAGCAGTTCAGGCTCGTGACGCCGGTGAATGACACCATTCCGTACACCGTCTACGGCGACTCCCTGCATATCCGTACAGCAATTAAAACCGACTACCATGTTATCACCGTTTCCAGGCCGCCCTATGACGAGTTGATCCAGGAAAAACACCGGGCAAGCGACTGGAACGAAAATCCAAAGGTCACCTATTCAACCTTCTCCACATGGTCGCAGATTGCTGACTGGTACGCCAGCCTGACCGCGCACGTAAAGGACAACGCCCTGGAAGTGCAGGCGCTTGCCGATTCCCTGTTCCATGGTGCCCCGACGACGGCCGAGAAACTCAAGCGCATCCACCACTATATCAACAATACCATACGGTACAGCTTTGTTTCGTTCCGGCAGTCGGGCTGGATACCGCAGGCCGCACACGACATCATCGCCACCAAGATCGGCGACTGCAAGGACATGGCCTCGCTCGGAAAAATCCTTTTCGAAAAGGCGGGGGTCCCGGCAAACCTCGTTCTGGTGAACACGCAGCTCCGCACGTATTGCGACCATGCGAGCATCGGCCCGGACTTCAACCACTGCATCCTCTCCTACACGCTTGACGGAAAGAAGCGGTTCGTGGATTTTACCGACAACAGTACGCCGCTTTCCGTGCTTCCGCCGGGCGACCAGGCCGCCATGGCGCTTGTCATAGACAGCAGCACGACCGGCCCTGTTCTTCTTCCGCTCGACAGCGCGCAGGACCGCAGGATCGAACGGACCGTGGTTGCGAAGCTCGACGAGCACGGCACGCTTGAGGAATCGATTAACACGCTTCGCACCGGCGTTTTGGCGAGCGGTTTCCGGTACGATTACCGGCATGTGTCTCCGGAAAAACGGACCCTGCAGCTTCATGAGATTCTTTCCAAAGAGTATCCTGATATTGCCATTGACACGTTCTTCATCACCGACATTGATTCGCTTTCCGATTCCCTTCGTTATTGCTATGCTTACCGGGCGAAAAACACGGTCACCCGTTCAGGAGCCGCAGCGGTGTTTTCCTTTCACCTGCCCGATGCCGTGGAAGCAAAGGAGTATCCCACCGCTGAAAAGCGGTACACCCCGATAGATGTGACCGACGCCAGGATCGGCATCGGCACCCAGAAGCTCCATGCCGAAGTCACCATACCCGCGGGATGGAAACCGCTCTCACTGCCGCAGAACTACTCGTTCTCCTCACCTTACGGCACCTACGAACTCGCCATTACCCGCACGGGAAAGGTGATAACCTGCGATCGCAACGCGCAATTCACCGCCTACCGGCCCATTCCCATTGAGGAGTACGACAGATTCAGGGAGTTCATGAACGCCGTGGCAAAGGCCGATGCGGTGCAGCTGGTGTTCACCACGCCGTAGAGATGCCTTTTATTTGAACAGAACGTAGGATTCGTTGATGGTCCTCAGCGACTGGATATCGGTATAGATCAGGCGCATCTGCTGTGCGGACAGGTCGCCTTTTTTAATGTGCAGGTTGCGGGTAAACCGGTATTCGTGCTCGTTTTCCTCCTCTTCGCAGGTCACCCTGAAGAGAGGATTGTCGATGGCATCACAGGTGATGTGAAATTCACAGGCCGTATTCGGGCGCTTCGGCACCGTAATCCTCTCGCAGATCAGCTCATCCAAAGGAATGGTAAACCGGGAGGTGCGGGACGTGTCGTACAGTGAAAAATAGGAGCCGAAAAGGTGGTCGAGTTTGTACAGTTTCTGCCCTTTCCGTTCTATATACTGGCCGGGCGTTGCGAAGGAAAGCTGCGCGATGAGCGGTTCTCCGCGTTTTTCCAGGTTCTGCACATCACAGCTGATCAGGGCGTTTGACAGGCCGAAGTTGGTCAGCATTTTCTGGAAATATTCCTTGATCATTTCCTTTTTCATTACCGCCAGATCAGTCCTGAGATCAAACGCCCAGTAATCGGAAAACTCGGCGGTCACGCTTTGAGCGATGCTGTCCGACACGATTTCGAGTCTATAGCTGAGCATGCAGTTCCAGGACCGGGCGGGCGGCTCGGGGAGCGTTGCCACCGCGCCTTTTTCCAGAGAAAGCCCTTTAAGGTCGAAAAACGACGCGGGATATTCCCCCAGCTTGGCACCCCGCAAAAAGGGATACGCCACATGGTTTTTTTTGTCGCACCGCGCGATGACGATAGGAACCGAAAGAACGGCCGGCGTGACGAACTCGGGGTCGAATCCGCCCCGGTGCTTGCCGCGCGTGACAATGACGTCCGAGAAACAGCCGATCTGTTGGAGCATCTCCTTGAGAACGAAGGTCATCTCCCAGAGGTTTCCCTCGCCTTTTTCCAGAACCCGGTCCGGGTCGATGCTCTTCGCGTCATCGTCATTGAGCGTAATATTGTTCTGCGCCCATTCAAGAAGCGCGTCCGCCTTATCGAATGCGTTGCGCGATCCTTCGGTCAGCTCTTTGGTCTTTTTCTTCAGTGAAGCGCTCGAACGGAACAGCGAAGGACGGAAAAGATACTTGGTGTATGATTCGGAGAGCTTGTTCCAGCCGGAATAAATATCCCGTTGAGAAGAAAATACCTGGCTGGCCGAATAGCTGCGCATGACCAGCGAAACACGCGATACGGTCTCCGCGATGTTCTTGAGGTGCGAAATACGGGGAGGCGGCAACTGCCGTTCTTTGCTCCACACCTGGTGAACGAACTTTCCCATGACCGCCTGCGGTGAATGATCGACGCGGTGCTGACACGGCTCGCCATAGGTCTTGAACGCATAGGTATAGCGATTATTCATAGAGGAAAAAGTAAAGGTGCTCCTTAGAACCGGAACCTCCTCGAAAAAAGCGAACTCAAACGAGGTGACCGCTTTCATGACGCTGAACACGATATAGATATCAAGAACGCAGCCCGCCGTGGCCTTGGGAAACACGATGACGCCGGTTTTCCGGTACTCCGCACGGATGGCGTAGGCATCAAGCGAAACGGCCTTTCCCGAGGAATCCTTCATGCTGATGACGAACTTCGATATCGGCGCATAGAACGGCACCGGGACCGAGGCATATTTGACGCCGTCGTTCGTCAGTATCCGTAGCCGTTTCTTGACCCCATACCTGGTCTGCGGGCCTTCCACAACCGGCGACCACGCATAGGAGCATTCAATGAACATGTCGTCGATTTCGTAGTAGGCGCCGTATTTTTTCCAGTCGGTTTTCGGCGGCCCCGCCGGGATCTCGGACAGGGTGGAAAACTTTGAATAGGGAGTACAGGAGATCAACACTGTCATGCATATGACGCCAGCCACCGCCTTGTTCATCGCTCCTCCTTCTAGTTACGCCAGATGGTCGCCCTGAAGAATTTTTTCTGCAGCCGCAGGAACTCCTGCGTGCTGTCTTCACCGTCCAGACCGGCCACGGTCCTGACCATGGAAAAGTTGCGCGTGACCGTATTCCCGCTGACCCGCCAGTCGCCCTTGCCGATGGGGTGGTCGAGTGTCATGGACTCAAGATCGGTAAACCCGTCGGGCATGATCCATTCGTCATGCTGCGTGAGGGCTTCAAAGACTCGCGGTCCTTCCCTCCTGATGGTGGTGAAGGTTCCCGGTCCTCCGAACGCCGAGGGCGTCTCAAGGATAAACCCGCCCTTGTCAATTGTCACATACTGCTTGGAAACCCTGCCGGTGTAGGTAACACGGATGGAATCGGAACTTTGTTTGTCAAGCGCCACCGAGGTCGGTTCAACTGCAAAAAGCCGTTTCAGCACGGCAATGAGTCCGGGGTTGTTCTCTTCGCCCTTCAGCTCCTGAATAAAGGGGTAAAACATATAGGCGGCACGGTCGTAAAGCGTAATCGCCCCTTTCATTTCCCAAAAACGGTTGGTACGATCGCGCCCGATGACCGACGATGTGGCAATTCGTGCAATCCCCTCGTTTGGCCGAGGCGCTATATGCTCCAGTCTGCTGTTCCCCGGCTCCAGCACCAGCGCTTTCCGGTGCAGAAGATGGTAATAGGAATTTCTACTGTGTCCGAATCGGACCGTGGGATCCAGAAAAACCGGCCTGCCGTCGAAATCGGGCAGGTGGATAATCATATGGTTGAACGCCCCGAGCGTGGGGATGCTGTCGATCGCCTGAAAACGTTCTTCCGTCGCGACCAGCGCCAGGTTCGCCGGTATTCCTTTTTCGGCAAGAATCATGGTGAGCAGCACAGACATCTCCTTGCAGTCGCCGTACCCTTTTTGACAAACCTCGGAAGCCGTGCGCGGCACAATGGCGTATATCTCCTGTTCCATGGCAATATACCTGACCCTGCGCTGCAGGAGACTGAACGCCTGCTCAACCATCGCGGGCGTGCCCCGGGCGGTAACCGATTGCGCCATCGTCCGCACCGCCGGGGACGAAGTCATGCTCGGCGCAATGAGGTCGAGATAATAGTCGCCGATCTCCTTCCAGCTCATGCTGCGCTTGCCTTTCGGCGGCAGACTGAAATGAAGGCCCGCGAACCACAATTCCGGAAAACGGACCGCATATTCTCCAGGAATTTTTTCAAGACGCGCTCCCGTGAGCGTGACGGATCGCAACGTGCGGCTCGCGGACGCGCTGCTGTCAACGGGCAGCAGCTCATTGTTGAGGATGTGATATCCTATTTCGCCGTCCTCCGGCCACGTGAGGGTGACCCGCTTTTCCAGACTGTGGTATTCATTCCGAAGGATCTCAGCCCTGAGATAGGCGGGACGGACAATATTCCGCGCAATCTCAAGCCGTATAAGCAGACCCTGTTGATACCGGGGCACCTCATAGAGGTTCACCATCTTGTTCGTACGGAAATACTCTTCGTCCTCCCCCCTGAACCGCTTGAACTCCATGGAAGAAACGGTTCTTTTTTTATGGTCAGGGTAATAAAAGGTGCAGGTAATCCCGGGACGGGTCTCCATGGTCTCAAAATCATAGACAACAATCGTTTTCAATAACTCCGGGTGCTTGTTGTTGATATAGTACCAGACACACTCCTTCTGTTTCACGCTGTTTCCCGATTCGCTGTAATGAAAGGAATTGATGACCGTATCGGCAAGGATAATGACCGGGTCCTCGCGCCACTGGTCGGGGATGCCGTTTATCATATCCTGCATCGGCAAGACCCCGGTGACCGTCCCCGGCGGCCGGTACTGACAGCCGCTCCCCATGAGAAGCGCCGTTGTGATCACGGCAGCCGCTCCGTGCGGCAGACAGTTTCTCTTCATACGGCACTCCCGCAGACTCAGTTCGCGTGGCAAGAGATGCTCCGGCTCTTCACAGCGGTGTTGTAATTATACAACGTTAGGATAAATTTCTGCAATGTAAAATATGGGCGACAACGGGCGGCAGCGTTGTGTCTGGTCAGGCTGGAACAGCGAATAAGCCAAGCGCGATGGTCTCCGCTTCGGCAAGCCACTCCTGGCGCTGCGCAGCGCTGCTCTCAACGATCACGCTGAACGTTTTCCGATGATATTTCGTGACACCGCAGAACTCAAAAACGCATTTCTTCCACTGTTGTTCAAGCGGATCGCCGAACACCTCCCGTTCCCGTGCTTCAGGAGTATCGGCGGTGTTGAAGACCAGCGCGGTTTTTCCGGTAAGAAGCCCTTTGGGTACTCCTCCCCCGCTATCAGCGGGATCGAATGCATAGGCGATACCGGGTCGCAGTACACGGTCAAGCCATCCCTTTAAAACTGCCGGCGGCCCGCCCCACCAGTTCGGATGAACAAACACCAGACCATCACAATCCTCCAGTTCGTCGCAGTAAATCCGCGCCTTGCTGTCAAGGATGCGATCTTTCACCAGGTCGTCAACCGAAAGAAGCGGATTGAACTTTTCAGCATACAGGTCATGGAAAATAACAGTATGACCGCTGCGCTTGAGTGCTGCGCTGACGCGCTGGGCAATGGCGTGATTGAAACTTCTCTGATTCGGGTGAGCCAGAACAATAAGAATATTCATGGAAAGAAATTAAATTTTGGAAAAAGCGGCTTCAACGCGGATGTCCGTTATCCCGCGGATTTTTCAGAATCGCTTTTGCCTTTCCGGCTCAGAGGTGCCGTCTTTTATTTTACGGACAAACGGTTTCCCCTTTCGTAACCTGCTGCTGTCGTGGATGAAGTGCGTCATGCAAGGGAGCGGTGGCTTATGGCAGCCTTAAATGATATAATTAGGGTCCCGGTACGGTTCGGCCAACGCGCATACGAAGAAATTGAACTATGAAAACATCCTCCGTGATTTTCGTATTGGCACTCGCACAGATTGTCTGTGCCGCCGATCCGGCCGGCACCGTTGCCGGCTTTATCGGGTCGGTCCAGCTCAGCGCCAGCCGGTCGCCGGGATGGAAAGCGGTGCGTATCGGCACGAGACTTTATGCCGGCGATACGCTGCGCGTTGAAAAAGAGAGTCATGCCGAGATACGGTGGCATAACGGCGGGGTACTTCGCGTTGCCGAGCTGACCAGCATGGTTATCAGCAGGCAGGAAAATGGAGGGGCATCGCCCTCTTCCGGTACCGCTATCCTGCGCGGTCGCGTCTGGTCAAACATGAAGAAAATCGCGTCGGGCAAAACCGAATTCGGCGTCAAAACACCGACCGCTGCCGCCGCCATACGGGGGACCATATTCCGTGTCGACATGGCCGCGGACTCGGCAACCGATGTGCTGGTATACGAAGGCACGGTCGAGGTAAAACCGGCCGATTCGGGCACGGTCCCCGGCAAAACAACACCTGACACCCCGGGACGTCACGAGGCGGAAGGACCCGTCGAAATCGAGGGACCGCAGGAGGTATCGCTCGAGGAGTGGATCACGATTGTCGCGGGACAGCAGATCCGGGTGGAAAAAACCGGCTCATTCAAGAAGTGGCAGTTTGACCGGAAAAAGGACCGTCAGGATCCCTGGGTCAAATACAATCTGGACCAGGATGCCAAACTCGATAAAAAATAGCTGATAGTTGATGTACACAACGGAACCGCATCGAGCTGATCAGAAAAAAGGAGACGGTATGCGAGCACAACCCGGAACAGCATTTGCCTTTATCCTCAGTATTGCCCTGACAGCGATGTCAGGTCCGCTGCAAACCAAAACGCAATGGGGTGCGATTGACTGGGTCACACGGACCGTGACCGCGACCGGCATCGGCGCGCCGCCGCCGGACGTGCCCATAGCGGCCGCGCGGCCCAATGCCCTTCGCGCCGCCCAGATGACCGCGCTGCGTAACGCCCTTGAGATCGTGAAAGGTATTCCCCTTACCAGTGCAACCACGGTTGAAAACGGCATTATGTCCGGTGACATCGTAACTGCTAAAATCGAAGGATTTCTGAAAGGATTCGAACAAAAGGGAAAGCCAAAGTATATGAGCGACGCCACGGTTGAACTGGTAATGGAGATACCGCTCGATGGCGGGCTTGCTCAGGACGTGCTGCCGAAGACCGTCACCGATACCCCCGCCATTAAAAAAGCAATCAAAACCGGCAAAAAGAAGGCTTCCTTCACCGGGCTAATTATTGATTGCACCGGGCTCGGGCTCAAGCCCGCCATGCTGCCTTCTGTTGTGGATATACGGGGACAGGAGATTTACGGCATCACCACCATCAGCCGGACCTGGGCGGTAAAATGGGGCGCCGCGGCCTATGTGCCGAGTCTTGACAAGGCCAAAGCAATGGTCGACCGTATCGGCACCAAACCGCGCGTCATAAAAGGCGTCAAGGCCACCGGCGACCATGTCTCGGACGTGATGATCTCGAAAAAAGACGGGGCCGCCATCCGCGGCAATCCGGCCAATTATTCGGTGCTGGAGGAGTGCAGAATACTGTTAATTGTAGATTGATGAATGCGGATTGCGGATTGAGATCAAACGGCAATAACGCAGTCCATACCGTGTGATATCCGATACAAGGGGGGCTATACTATGCAAATAAGACTGATGACGGTACTCATTCTCTTCGTTTCTTTTACCCTGGCCTCTGCCGGTAAAACTCCCAAGCCGTCTTCGGGCGATATCAAAGTCGAAGCCGAGGGCATCGGTCAGAACCCTTCCGAAGCCATGCTCAATGCAAAGCGTGCCGCGGTTGAAAAGGGGATCGGTACGGTCCTTCAATCCGAAACCGAAATTAAAAATTTCATGGTGAACAAGGATGTCATCCTTACCCGCACGGTCGGCGCCGTGAAATCGGTGACTAAAATCTCCGAATCAAAGGGCCCTGACGGCGCAATCACGGTAACAATAAAGGCCGTTGTGTCGAAGCAGAAGATTAATGACGATCTCATGGCGCTTCGCATACTGCTGGAAAGCATGGACAAACCCCGCGTCATGGTGCTCATGAAGGAGAGCAACATGAAAGACAGCGCGGCATCGGGCAGCCTTGCTGAAACCGCAATCATCAACTTTCTTACGGAAAAAGGATTTTCGCTGGTTGACCAGGCCGCCGTGGAACAGCTTAAAAAGCAGGAACAGGCGCAACAGGCGCTCAACGGAAACGCCGCGGCCGCCGCTGCCGTCGGCGCAAAGGCCGGCGCGGAGATGATCATCACGGGCAACGCGGTGAGCCGCGTTGCAAAGGGCGTCTCTAAAAAGCTCGGGGGCATGCAATCATGCCAGGCCGATGTCTCGCTCAAAGTGATCAACTGCGCAAACGCCGGGATCGTCACCGCCAAGACCGAACATGCCGCCACGGCGCACGTAAACCCGGTATCCGGCGGCGCCAAGGCCATTGCGGCCGCCACGAAAAAGCTGCTCGACCGCCATCTGCTCGAAAAAATCGTGGCGTCCTGGCAGGACCGGATCAATAACGGCATGCCCCTGGCCGTGACCGTAAGCGATGTGAAAACCTTTAAGACTTCCAAGGCCGTGATCGACGGCCTGCCGGCCATGAGCCCGTCCGTGGTCACGGTCACCAAACGGAGCTGGAACCAGTCCACCGGGCTTCTCGATCTCGAGGTGCTGTATAAGGGCACCTGCGACGGGTTCTGTGAAAGCGTTGACGGAAAGAAACTTTCCGATGGCGCCACGCTCCAGGTGACCGGGTCCGCAAGCGGCAGTGCGCGCCTCAAGGTTGCGGAAGCAGGCGGGGAATAGGCATGGAGCCTATCGCATGTTGTACTTTTTTCGGTATTTCTTTACAATGTCCGCAACCGCGTCATCGATCGCCTTTTTCGTCGCGGTTCCCACCATCGAGGCGTCGGCGTCAAGGTTTTCCCCGTGATAGGTGAACAGGCCCGAGGCGGCCGTGGTTTTCGCCTTTCCTGAACCCACGGCCGTGATGCTCTTTCCGCGCGCTTCATCATACAGCTCCACTTCGAGCTTTATAACCACCTCATCACGCGCTAAATGGGCCGGCCCGACCGACGCCCGCGTGCGCGGCTTTCCAAAGTAAAAAACCCTGCCCGAGGCAATAAATCTCGCGCCCTTCTGCCGCAGTTCCGCTGCCGCCGATTCGAACGGTTCATCGTCCTTTCCCGACGCCCATGCGTTCCGGGCGATCTCCTCCAGCCTCTCCTTGATCTCCGCCTTCTCCTCCAGAAGGACAAACAGGCCGGTCTCCGCGACCGCCTGCGACAGCATGGCGCGCACGCCCATGCCGACACGCGCGTCTTTCCACTCCTTGTGTTTCACCTGGTTAACAAAACCGATAACCGCGCAGGCGGGCTTTTGCGGTTCCTTTGCCCATAGCACCGATCCCGAAACGATTGACAGCGCCGCTGCCAGCACAAACGGCGTCCGCTGCATGGTTCTCCCTTTCAAAAAAGAATGACGGTGCCAAGCGTCAGGATGACGTCACTGTAGTCCGAGATCAGCAGGGTGGTTTTCCCGCCCAGATCAAGGCTGAACGCCCGAGAGAAAAAGATGGTGAATGACAGGCCCGGTTGCAGCATCATGGGATTGTCCGGCGTGATGATGCCGTCCTTGTCCATGGTCAGCGCGTTGTAGGCGTAAATCACGTCGGCATTAAGCGCATACCGCCGGAAAAGCGGCAGGCCATAGAGCATCCCGGCCGTCACCAGCGTGGTCTTGATATCGGCAAGTATTGACTCCTGCACCATGAGACCGTAGGTGAAGATATGGTCGGTAAACAGGAACCAGTTGTCGCTGTAATTGAGCACGGCGCTCATGCCCAGGGGAGCGCCGGCAAAATCGCCGTCGACGATAAAGGCATTGAACGATCCGCCGATCTTCCGCTCCAGGCCGGCGGACTGGCTCACCAAAAAGGTGCCGTAGCAATTGAGCGCATTGTTGAAAAAGAGCTTGTCCATCATGATCATGGTGTTGGCGATAAGCGTGCCGCCGATCGTCAGTTTGTCATTGGCAAACGTGCGGCTGTAGCCGGCGCGCAGGTAAAAACCGTTGCCCGAGGCGCCCTTGTTTTTGAACATGCCCCATTCGAGGTCGGTAGTCACGTGGTTGGTGGGCATGAGCGATCCCTTGCCGGGCCTTTTTTCGGTCACGTCAAGGTCAACCGCCCGGGCATCTTCGTTTTGCTCTTCCGCATTCTGGCCCAATTCCACGAGCTCCTGCTCCATTTCACTGACCCTGCCCGGTATTGGCTGCCGGGAGTCCGGTTCCCCGGAGGGTTTAGGTTTAGGCGAAGATACACGCGGCAGTGCGGCTTTGGTGAAAATGGCCTGCTTGAAGGTGGTTGTTATGACGGTGGCGGAAATGCTGGTGGCGCCGCCGCTGCCCCCGCACTGCAGCCCGGCGAGATCAATAACGCCGTTGATAAATTCATCCCGCTCATTGTAATAGGTTTCAAAATCGGCAGACTGCATTCCTGTCCATTCTCTTGTCACCCCTAGAACAGTTAATGTGACAGATTCACCGCGTGGATCATTAAAGTTCCATTCCTCAACAATCCAGATCGAATCACCGGTGCACGGATGAAGTCTTTCAGGGTAAAAATATCCATTTGGCTCCACCGCACAGATGGCCATGGAGACGAGTCCTATTAACACGAAACTGTTCCGGCAACGATTCATGAATCCCCCCTTAAAAAGGCTTGTATCATATCCTCCCCATCGCGATCCGGGCCTCACTACCCGATCCTGTTCTTTAATAATACGTTAGTAAAACAGTAGTTGCTTGATTTTTTTACTCCATCTTTTTCACCATTGCCAGGACCGCCGCATGGACCGCCCGTTTCGAGGCGAGCCCCACGGTCGACTGGTCAAAAGGCTGGTCAGCCATGATCCAGACCGAGGTCGCGGCGGTCGTCGCCTCGCCGGTTCCTGAGCTCGGCACATACTCGCCGGTCGCCACGTCCACGATCCTGATCTGGACCCCGATCTGGGTGACGTTCTCCTTGCGCATGGCCACGCCCACGATTGTCTCGCCCGTGCGCACGCTGAAATCAAACAGCTCGGCGTACACGAGATACTGGGGCAGGGAGAGCCCGCTCGACTCGTCAATCTGCTGCTCTTCCACCACGATACCGGACTGCGACAGGGCCCACTGTTCCATGATCCGTTCCCTGATTGCCGCTTTTTCCTCGACAAACGTAAACCGGCCCGAAGCGTCCAGCTCCTCGATCACGGTATTGTACAGCCCCCATCCGACCCGTTTTTCAGCAAGTTCCGGGTACTGGGCCGTGATCTCCGCAGGAACGCCGAACCGGATGATCTGTACCCGCTTCTTTTCCCCTGAATACGCCGGATACGGCTCGTCCTGGACCGCTTTGCCCTGCCTGGCGGCCGTTGATTTTTCGGTCGCTACGGTCGCGCAGAAGCTGAGGAGCATGCTCGCCACTACAGCCAGCGCGCCGGCCGCCCTTCCCGCGTATCTGAAATAACCTGCCATGGCTGGAATCCTTCTACGCCGCTGCCGGACCGCTTTGGAAGGATAGTATTACAAGGACCACTTCATTGGCTCGCGGCCAAATGATTGTACCATGTCCATGCCCGATGAGTCAAGGCGAGACGGCCGCAGCAAGCTTTTGTTCACCAGGGTTCATCCTGGTTACTGGTCGCGGTATGCATAAAAACAGGCGCAGGTGTGCATCGGATCCTTCCCCATGGACACAAGAGCGGGACGCTCCAGAGCACACCTCTGCATGATACGCGCTTTTTCGCCTCCATCAGTGATTTCTCTTGTCTCTTGCGAAGAAGCGGCTTTGGCCAGCTCTCTGGTCAGCGCGCAGCGTGGATGGAACGCGCAGCCTCGAGGCGGATCGACTGGCGACGGCGTTTCGCCGCCGAGCCGCAGGCGGCTCTTTTTCCTTCGGGGGTCGGGCTGCGGCACCGCTGAAAGGAGCGCTTTGGTATAGGGATGCAGAGGGTTCGAATAGAGTTCGTCCCGGCCCGCCTTCTCAACGATCTTGCCGAGATACATCACCGCGACCTCGTCGGCAAAATGCTCGACCACGGCAAGGTTATGCGCGATGAACAGGTACGCGATGCCCAGCTCCTTCTGCAGATCGTCGAGCAGGTTCAGGATCTGGGCCTGTATGGACACGTCGAGCGCGCTCACCGGCTCGTCGCACACGATAAAATCCGGATCGCTCGCGAGCGCGCGGGCGATGCCGATACGCTGGCGCTGGCCCCCGGAAAACTCGTGCGGGTAGCGGTTCAGGTACCGCGAGGAGAGGCCGACCCGCTCCAGGAGTTCGGCCACCCGGCTCCGTCGCTCCCTGCGGCCAAGCGACCCGTGCACCAGGAGCGGTTCTTCGACTATGTCAACGAGTGTCATGCGCGGGTCAAGCGAGCTCAGGGGGTCCTGGAACACGATCTGCATCCGCCTGCGCATCTGCCGCCACTGTCGCGGGGAAAGCGAGAAAAGGTCGTTCCCGTCAAACCGCACCGTGCCCGATGTCGCGGGAACCAGGCCGAGAATCGTCCGTCCCACCGTGGTCTTGCCGCAGCCGCTCTCTCCCACAAGGCCGAGTGTCTTTCCCCGCAGGATGGTGAAATCAACCCCGTCCACGGCCCGGACATGCTTTTTTTTGGTCAGAAAGCCGTCCGACCGGACCTCGAAATGGGTTTTAAGGCCGGTGACGGAGAGAAGGGTTTGATATACATTCATTGTCATTACCGGAAATCTCACGCTCCATAATAAAAAGAAATGCACTATTAATTTTCTAAAATCCAACAACTACGTCAGACATCCATTATTGACTCGTCACACTTTGATTTGGAATCATCAGCTTCAGCAGTTTACGTTTTTGCTTCAAATAATCGACAAGGCAATAGAAATCACCATCACCGGAAACAATCAAAGCTTTATCGTAATTCGGATATTCGATCATAATATGAAGAACCAGCTCTGCATCAACATTCCCCTTTGGTTTTCCTTCGGATAAAACCAAGGTCGGTTTAAAAATAACGATAAATCCATACTTCTGAAGTGCGGTATAAAGGTTCTGGTTTGTCGGTACAAAACCGATAAAAAGAAATGCACTCCTGATATGATATTTATCTTCAAGGTACTTTCTGAACCTTTCGAAATCCAGAACCCATCCCTGGTCACGAATCGCTAAGTTTACATTCTGACTATCAATAAACGCGAAATTCCTCTGTTCAATCATTCTCTCCCTCCCCGGCCGGATCGCTCTCCTTTGCCCCTTCGAATCCCTCGCATTCCCAGCACGAGCACCAGTGGCCCGGTTCAATTTCACGCAACGGCGGCATGGCATGAGCGCACTGCCTGAGCACGGATACCTGCTCTCCGGCGCTTTCAACGGTTACCGTGCCTGAACTTCCCGCAGCAGCCGCCCGCTGCCTGGTCAGAAAACAGCGCGGATGAAACGTACATCCGCTTGGAAACTCAAGCGGATTGGGCACCGTGCCGGGTATGGTTTCAAGGCGCTCCTTTTTCATGCCGAGCCGGGGCAGGGATTTGAACAGACTCTTCGTATAGGGGTGCAGCGGTTTTTCAAACAGCGGGGCGGCATCGGCGATCTCGCACAGGCGCGACGCATACATGACGCCCACCCGGTCGGCGACCTCGGCCACCACGCCCAGATCATGGGTAATGAGCAGAATGCTCAACTGTTCCCTGCGCTGCAGCTCCTTTATCAGATCGAGGATCTGCGCCTGGATCGTGACGTCGAGCGCAGTGGTCGGCTCGTCGGCGATCAACAGTTTCGGATTGCACGAGAGCGCCATGGCGATCATGACCCGCTGCTGCATGCCGCCCGACATCTGGTGCGGGTACTCGCCAAACCGCTTGCCCGGATCAGGGATGCCCACCCTGCCGAGCATGGTGACGGCAAGGTCGCGCGCCGCTTTGCCGCCAAGCCCCCGATGCAACTCGATCGCCTCCATGATCTGACTGCCGCAGGTAAACACCGGGTTGAGCGATGACATGGGCTCCTGGAACACCATGCTGATCCGGCCGCCGCGCACCTCCCGCATCCGTCGCTCGGGAAGCGAAAGCAGATCTGTTCCGTCAAGCGTTATCGCGTCCGCCGCGATGCGGCCGGGCGGGCATGAGATGAGCCGCATGATCGAGAGCGCGGTGATGCTCTTGCCGCATCCGCTCTCTCCGACCATGGCAAAGAGTTCCCCCTTGTTGACGCGAAAGCTGACTTTGTCAACCGCGCGCACCTCGCCCTCGTCGGTCCGGAAACTGGTTTTGAGGTTTTTGACGGTCAGCATATTATATAAGCTACCCGTATATCTTCTTTGTTCCTTTATAACCTCACCCCTTCTCCCCTGGCCCCTCCTCCCCTCTCCTTCCAGGAGAGGGGAGGAGGGGAGATCACGCGCACAGCGTGATCAGGGTGGAGGGGTGAGGTCAGAGCTTCGGATCGAGCGCATCGCGCAACCGGTCGCCGAAAATATTCCATGACAGCACGATGAAAAACGTGGCGCCTACCGCGGCGGTCAGCTCCCACCAGCGGCCGACCACAAGGTCCATGCGCGCGTCATTGATCATCTTTCCCCAGCTCGGCAGGTCCTGCACGCCCAGGTTGAGAAAGCTCAGCATGACCTCGGCGCTGATCGCGCTCACGAACCCGAGCGAAAAATTGATGATCGCGATGTGAATGACATTCGGCACGATGTGGCGTAAAAGGATCGCCATGCCGCCCCTGCCCGACGCGCGCGCCGCGACCACGAAATCAAGCTCCTTGATTTTCATGGTTTCCGCGCGCACCAGCCTGCAGGTGGAGACCCAGCTTATCATGCCCAGCGCCAGGTACACGCCCGCCATGCCCGAAAGGTCAAGGGCAAAGGGCGTGTCGGCAAACAGCACCCGATCGGCAAAAGCGAATTTTAACGCGATAAGCAGGATAATGCCCGGAATGCTCGCAAGAGTCGTGTAAAACCATACGATGAGGTCGTCGATGCGCCGGCCGAAATAGCCGGCAAGCGCGCCGAGAAGCAGTCCCAGCGGAATGGCGATGATGTTGGCCATGAACCCCACGGTCATTGACACGTGCGCGCCGAGCAGTGTTTTCTGCAGCACGCTGCGGCCCAGGCCGTCGGTGCCGAAAATATGGCTTGACGAAGGCGGCGCGTTTCTGAGTTCATAGTCATACGACTCGTCCCAGTGCGCGAGCAGAAACGGGCTTGTCAGCGCGATGACCGCGTACACGACAATCACGCACAGGCAGAGCACGGCGACCGGGTCGCGCCGCAGCTTGGCGAACGCATCAGCCCACAGGCTCCTTCCGGTCGCCTTCGTGCCCGGTTTCATCGCAGCCTCACGCGCGGATCAAACACCGCATAGAGTATGTCAGTGACGAGCAGGCTCGCCACGTAGAGCACGGTCGTAAAAAAGGTCAGGCCGGTAATTATGGGGATGTCGCGCGACGTTATGCTCGTGAGAAACAGGTCGCCCAGGCCCGGAACGCCGAAGAACTTTTCAAGCAGCAGCGCGCCCATGATCAGAAACGGCAGTTCCGAGATCAGGTTGGTCAGGATCGGCAGCATGCAGTTCTTGAGCACATGCTTGAACAGGATGCCGCCGAGCGGCACCCCTTTGGCGCGCGCCGTGCGCACATAGTCCTTGTTGATCTCGTTTAAAATGATCACCCGGTAAAAACGCACGGACCAGCCCAGACCCGCGACCACCGCGATCATGACCGGCACGTATATGCTGAACCTGGTGGAAAGCCCGGAGGCATACTCCGGCGCGACCATGAACATGAGCCACTGGCCGAGCAGCATATACGCCAGGTAGGGAATGCACATGCCGAGCACGGTGAGGAACACGGTCACGCGGTCAATGAGCCTGCCCCGGTAAAACGCCACCAGGCAGGAGAGCACCATGGCGAGCAGCCAGCCGAGCGCCATTGCCGGCACCGTGATGGACAGGCTGAATTTCCCGCGCTCCACAATGGTCTCAAGAATGGTCTGATCGGTCGCATAGCTGCGCCCTGAAAACGTGATGTTCTCGTGCAAATGCCAGAAAAACTGCGAATCAAACAGATGGCCAAGACGCCACGACGAAATTTTGGCCTCAAGCTTTCCCCTGTTTGCCGGATGGTTTGTTATGGCGTCGATAAGAGTGCCGCAGGTCGACACCGCGGCAAGCGATATCGGGATCTCGGTGCTGTCTGAGAGCCTGAATTTCATAAACTGAGGCGCGTCCCGGTCCTCCTTGCTCATCCCTGTAACCACCCGCTTCCGGTCTGCCATGGCACCAAGACCGGTCGACCGCGACAGGTTGAACACCAGCCTGCCTGCCATGGTGAGACCGGCATGCTGCGACCGGTCCGGCTGCCATGGCGCGAGTGCGATCTCAAGATCGCGCGCCATGCTGGATTTGCCGCTGTCGCGCACCGTAAACATGGCATTGCCCCGCGTCTTGTCGCGAAACTCCAGCCGCCGGTGGAAATTGAGCAGTGGCGGGCGGTCAAGCTTGTGCTTTTCGTTAAAAGCGCGCCGCGCCTCAAACCCGAGCTTCTGGTTCACATAGGAGCTTGACACATCGCCCGCGATCACGCGGAACAGGAGAAACGTGAGCAGCATGACCCCCAGCACGGTAAACACCGCCCACACAAGCCTGCGCAGCACGTAGCGGCCCATATCAGCTCCGCCCCAGCGCCCGGCTGCGCCCGGCCGCGTCAATACGGCGGTATTTGTAGTAGCCGCTGCCGATCTGCGGCGGCTTGATATTGCGGCCCCACTGGGTGTACAGCAGGAAATACTCCGGTTCGCTGAGGAGCAGCACCGGAACGTCCTCGTTTAAGATCCGCACCATGCCGGCATAGATCGCGGTCCGGTCAGGCGAGTCCTGCATGATCCGCACCGTTTCGTACAGGCTGTCGAACACCGGGTCCTGGTAATTGGTGTTGTTGGTGCCCTTGTCAATATTGCCCGAATAAAAAAGCTGCAGGAAGTTTTCGCCATCAGGATAGTCGGCGATCCAGCCCATGGTGTACATCTGGATCTGCTTGTTGTGCACCTTGCGCTGCAGGGTAGGCCAGTCATTGAATACCGGTTTTATCCTGAGTCCCATTTTCTGGAACTGCTGTCTCGTGAAATCGGCATACTTGATGGCCGTCGACCCGTCGCTGAGATCGAATTTGAGCTCAGGGATCTCCCCTTTTTCCAGGAGCCCGAGATCGGCAAGCCGCTTCTTTGCCTGTTCCAGTTTTTGGCGCGCACGCTGCAGGTCGTAGCAGTAATACGGACCGGGCCCGGCCTCGGCATGACCCTTGAAATCGCTAGGAATGATGTTCACGGCCCGCTTTCCCCGGCCATTGAGCATTACCTTGATATAACTTTCCACATCGAAACCCAGGCAGATCGCCTGCCGCAGCTCTTTGCATCTGCCAAGAACCGAATCTTCCATGTTGAACGCGATCCAGTAGACCGACGGTTCGGTGAACCGTGCAAGCACGATGTCGCGCTTGGCCCACTCGTCGGTCAGCTCCTTGTCAGGCCTGATGACCGACTCAAACGCCTCGCGCGGAATGCTTGCCGCGTCCGCCTGCCTGGAAAGGAACATCATCCACGAGGTATACTGCTCGTCAACAAAGCGCAGGTCGATCTGATCGATGAACGGCATCCGCTTGCCCGCGTCAGCAAGCAGGCCGAACGCGCTGTCGCCTGCATACGTATTTGAAGCTGGCTCGCCTTCAACAGGATAAAAATCAGGACGGAAATCCTGGTTGCGCACCAGCCTGATCTTCCATTTGCGCTTCATCTCCGCGAGCAGGTACGGGCCGGTGCCCACCACCGCGTCCTTTTCCGCGATCTCAGGGTTGCGCTCATGCGCCGGTACGACCCGTCTGTTGCCCTTGCCGTCGTTTTCAGACGTGAGCCAGTACTCCACCACTTCGCGCGGCATTGGCGCATACACATGCATGGCAAGCACGTAAATGAACTGGGGGAACGGCTCGGTAAGCCGCACCTGGAACGTCAGCGAATCCGGCGCCGCAAGCCCCTCCACCGGAAGATCGTACCGCGAAAAATCACCGATACGAAAGAGCCGCGTGCGCTCGCGGTACGCGTCGAGCCCCACGACCCTTCCCGCAACAAACGCCCACGCAAGACCGGTGTTGATATGATAGTCAGCCACCCGTTTTAACGCGAGCACGAAATCGCGGGCCATCACGCTGCGCGTGGTTTCGCCGCCCGTTGCTTTTGCAAAGCAGGGATTGCGGTGGTAGAGCACCCCCGGTTTGAGGCGAATGGTATAGGTGAGGCCGTCTCCGGACACCTCCGGAAGCGCCGCAGCGAGCTGCGGTATGATCTCCAGGGGCCGCTTGAGGTAATGGTACGCGTACAGTCCCTCATAGATGTTCCCCTGGATCGACGAGGACATCTCGTCCCCGCAGGTCGCCGGATCGAGCGACTTGACCGCCGCCGGATAGGTGAGCCGGTATACCACATTCCCGCTCTGTTCATCGGCCGAGTCAGGCGTGAGCACGAACAGCGGAAACGATACCAGCAGCGCGGCAACGGCCAGGGCGATAAGATAAAAGCTTTTCATCGAGGTCTGAAAATGACGAGAACGTGTCAGAAAAAAATAGGTTGTCGGGGCGGGAGGATACAATCATGATGCTATTAAATTATTGATATTTATTGAAGGGGGCGTTCGCACCCTGGCCCGGAACCCGCACAATAGTTCGGTTTCCGGGCATACCCCCGGTGTGCCTGCCTGCGCCGATGCTTCGGCAGACAGGCTGACCTCGGGAATGTTTCTCCTGATTTTTCCTACAACCATGCCGCGTCCCCTGCGCTGAATACAAATTCGATTTTTTTTCGCATTAGCTGAAAGGCCCGTAGGGCCGTCATGGTTGTAGACATAGAAAGAAGAATAATGAGCCCCGGAGGGGCGGCATGGTTCCTGTTCCCTGATTTCTTTTCGATCAGGAAAAGGGACGCGATGACCGCGTCCCTAGGCAGGTAATCCGGCAGAACCGGGCGACCGTGTCGGTCGCCCCAACGATGTACGATTTCCCGGTTTCTCTGGACGACATATCACGAGCGGCCCAATAGGTCACCCCCAGGTAATTCGGATTTTGATTACGGAGGGCGGCTTTATTGTTACCGCGGAGGGTTTCGGGGTTTGGGCGGCAGGCTTTCGTGGTTTGGTTGGACGGTCTCATCATTTGGTTGGGCGGCTTCATTTCCAGGTCGGGCGGCTTCATTTCCAGGTCGGGCGGCTTCATTTTCAGGTCGGGCGGTCTCATTTCCAGGTCGGGCGGCTTCATTTTCAGGTCGGGCGGTCTCATTTCCAGGTCGGGCGG
>JAFGOU010000372.1 GCA_016926315.1 Chitinispirillaceae bacterium | reverse complement strand
CGATCCTTCCCGGTTTGAACGGATGGCGGTGTTTTGCTTTTTTTACGGCCCTGAATTCGAGCGTGACCGGACATCCCTCGAAACCCCAGGCGTCGTATATTTTATTGGTCAAATATCGGACATAGGCCGGTGCGATCGCTTTATGGTTGGTGGAAAAGAAGCAAAAGCAGGGGAACGGGGTAGGCACCTGCCGCGCGCCGAGAATCCTGACCGGGTTCTCGGGAATGGCGGGGTGGGGGTGCGCCCGTATCCAGGCGAACACGCGGTCCTCGAATTCCGACGCGACGACACGCAAGGTCATTCGTTCGGCCACG
Source organism: Chitinispirillaceae bacterium (assembly GCA_016926315.1). The sequence goes on along the minus strand of JAFGOU010000372.1, from coordinate 3,102 downwards.
GCAAACGCTTTGTCAAGAACGGCATTCACCCGCTGCCCGGTGAGGGCGGACACGGCGACCATTGGCACATGCCGGAGTTCAAGATAACGCCGCCGGGTCTCCGCGACCAGCTTGTCGAAGGTGTCGTGTTTTTTTTCTACCAGGTCCCACTTGTTCCACGCTAGGAGTATTCCCTTATGCAGGGACAGCGCCTTGGTGACGATCCTGAGATCCTGTACGCCGATTTCTTCGCCCGTGTCGACCACCACGACGCAGACGTCGCACCGTTCGATACTCTTGATCGCGCGCAGGTTGAAATAGTATTCGATGTCCTGCGTGACATGCGATTTTTTACGCAGGCCTGCGGTATCGATGAGCAGCACCGTGCGCCCTTTATAAACCGTTGTCGAGTCGATCGAGTCGCGCGTGGTGCCGGCGACGTCATCGACGATCATACGGTCGTTTTTAAGCAGCTTGTTGACGAGTGATGATTTGCCCGCGTTGGGCCTGCCGACGACCGCGATTTTTAACCGCTCGATTTCCGCCGTCGCCGTGCGGTTCGAAAGGCCCTGCTTCTTGATGAGCTGCACGGCAGCATCAAGCAGGTCGGCGGTGCCGCTGCCGTGCTGGGCGGAGATCCTGAACGGTTCGCCGAGTCCCAGGCCGTGAAAAGCGCCGGTATCGAACCTGCCGCGCCGCGAATCCGCTTTATTGACAACAAGAAGTGTCTTGTGCCCGGCGTTCTTTCGGAGCAGTTTTGCCATGTACTCGTCGGTGTCGGTAATGTCGCACCCGGCTTCCACGACAAAGAGCACGACGGCGGCCTCGCGTATGGCGATATGGATCTGCTCATTGATCGACCGGTGGAGCTGTTCTTTTTCGAAGGGGATCATGCCGCCGGTGTCAACGAGCAGAAAGTGCTGTCCCTGCCAGGCAGCCGGTTTGTAATGGCGGTCGCGGGTAACGCCCGAGAGATCATCGACCACCGCGTCGCGTTTGCCGATAATCCGGTTAAACAGGCTTGATTTGCCGACATTGGGCCTGCCGACAATGGCAATTATGGGAGGCATGGAGATAAAATAGTAAATACAGGACGCAAAAAATGAAATTGGAAAAAATTGATGCCATACCGCGAGCTGGCGAAAAAAGTGCGTGCCAGTCTATGGTCGCACCGCTCCCAGCTCGTAAACGCCGCCATTGGATCGGTTATAGGGATAGACGAGAATATGCAGCGGACGGACGAACTCCCGGGGCACGGAGAGCGTCCGGGTAGCGGTAAAAGTCAACGGGCGCTGGATGGAGCCGAGCGCGTCACGGATTTCGAACAGGGAGGAAGAACCGGTCGATTTCAGATAAAAAGCCTGAGCCGCGGAGTCGCTCACCGCATACCAGTCGGTGTCGTTGGCCGAGGCGATGGAACCGAATACGATACTGCCGAGCGTGTCGGCGGTGGTCATGCCGTTGTTGGGCTCCTGCTCGATCGGCCAGGTATAAAAAACAATCGAATCGCTGCCCGGCGAAAGAAACGATGCTTCAACCGATTCAATCCATTGCGCGAGCCGAAGGGTATATCTGGCTGCGCCCTGGAGCGGCTGAAGCAGTTCCAGCGTAAACGTATCGGCTGATTCGTTGTTCTGCTGCCGGTATTCGGTAAACAGAGGCCTTATGGTAAAAAGTACCGAGTCCGGATGGCGGACCGGGCTGGTAAAACAGGTCCGGACCGGCCCGTAGGGCGAGATCGTGTCTGACGTACCGGCCCACTCCAGGTCAAAGGTATCAACCGGTTCGATGGTCGTGAGCGGGAGGCAGGCGGTCAACAGGAAAACCAGTGCGGCACCGAGACGCGCGGCTTGTACCAGAGGGACCTGTTGAGGCGGCCTGATCATGAAAAACTCGTTTTGAGCATGCTGAAACGCGATTTCCGTTTACGTATAAAATATTTTATCGTTGAAGCGCGGGAAAGGGCTAAAATACGACCGTGAAAAATATTCTTGTCATATGCGGTCCCACCGCTTCGGGTAAAACCAGCCTGGGAGTGGCGCTCGCCGCAAGGTTTGAGGGTGAGATACTCTCCTGTGACTCCCGGCAGGTGTATCGGGGCATGGATATCGGTACGGGAAAAGATCTGTCTGAGTACCGGACCGGAGCGGGAATCGTTCCCTACCACCTGATCGATATCGTCGATCCCACCGAAGTATACACCGTGTACCGTTACCAGCGCGACTGTTACCGTACCATTCGGGAGGTCCGTTCCCGGAACCGCCTTCCGGTTATCGTCGGCGGCACCGGACTCTATCTCGAAGCGGTGCTCCGCGGGTATAGTATTTCCGCGGTACCGGAAGATCCGGAACTCAGGGCGGCGCTTATGGCGCGTGACAAGGGGTCGCTTGAACGGGAGCTGGAACAGCTCGACCCTGCGCGGTATGCGGCAACCGACCGGAGCAGCAGGAAGCGGATCGTGCGGAGTCTTGAGGTCGCGCACCGCCGGGTTGCGTCAGGCAACGGTGCGGCGGATGCGGAACCGTCACCTCCGGCAATCGATCCACTGGTCATCGGCGTGCGTTGGGAACGCGCGGTACTGCGGGAGCGGATCAGGATCCGGCTGGAACAGCGGTTTGACCAGGGTATGGTCGAAGAGGTAAAGCGGCTTCTCGATTCCGGCATCCCGAAAGAGCGGTTCGACATGTTCGGGCTGGAATACAAGCACATCGCGCACTTTGTTCGGGGTGAGGTGGATTTCGAGACCATGAAGCGGGATCTCTGCACCGCCATCTGCCGGTTTGCTAAAAGGCAGGAGACCTGGTTCCGGGGCATGGAGCGGCGGGGAGTGGCAATCCGGTGGGTGGCGGAGGCAAGGGTGGACGAGGCGGTAGCGGTGGCGGAACAGTACGTTTTTTCTTATTAAAACCTGCCTGCCCACAGCGCTTCCAGGAAGTGCGTATAAGGCAGAACCTGGATGGTGCCGATCTTCCGTGGGTATGGATCCATTGATACAACAATTTGTTGTTTGAATGGTTGATCCTCGGCAAGCAATTTTAGGTTGCCAAGATGTTTTTCACCGACTGAATCAGTGGCCTTTACCTCAATGGCGATTGAATCGCCGATAATAAAATCAACCTCATG
>JAFGOU010000371.1 GCA_016926315.1 Chitinispirillaceae bacterium | reverse complement strand
CGGGAACATGGAGAACGTGGCCGGCGTGCTGTCGCGCGTCAGCGTGGACACGGTCCTGATTGCGACGGCGCTCCCCTGGTATTCGCACATCATCGAGGCGCTTGCAACGGTCAAGGTCAAGAACCTCACCATACGCTGGGTGCCCAGGGAGCTGTTCGATAAAAACCCCGAAGAACTGCCGGAGATCATCCCGCTGCAGGATTTCAGTGTGTGAAAAAAAGCGGGCACGCCGATGACGCGGAAAAAGACGATCTCCGCGGATTCTAAACCAGAGTTTGTACGTAGTAAATTTTTATGTCTGATCCGTGCAAATCTTTGTTTCCCGTGACCATCCGCGTTCACGCTTTTTTGCCTGAATAGGTCAGGATCAATTCGCTAAGGAACCAAGCGTCCACCGCCTGACAGCCCGGGTTTTAATAGTGGAGGCGGCATCCAGATTTGAACTGGAGAATAAAGGTTTTGCAGACCTCTGCCTTACCACTTGGCTATGCCGCCCTAAGAAAAAAGGGCTTTTGCTGGAAAAAAGCCCCTGAAAGTGGAGCGAGAGACGGGACTTGAACCCGCGACAGCCACCTTGGCAAGGTGGAGCTCTACCACTGAGCTACTCTCGCAGTGAAACAAAAAAATACAACAGTTTGGAGAAGAGTGTCAATAGTATTTTACCGGCACGGCCGTTTATGGGGCTGATAACGGTGCGTGCCATGAAGGGTCACGAGAAGATGCGGAAGAGTGCAAAAAAAATAAAAATCATTGCGACGGTCGGGCCGTCGAGCAGGAACGCCGTCATCATAAAAAGGCTTATCCTTGCCGGCGTGAATGTCTTCAGGCTCAACTTTTCGCATGGCGACCATACGCTTCACCTGGAGGCGATCAGGAACATCCGGGAGGCCTCTGCGCGCCTCCGCAGGCCCGTGGCCATCCTGGCCGACCTTCAGGGACCAAAGATCAGGACCGGAAAAACCCTCGGTGACCGGCCCGTGACCCTTAAAAAAGGAAGCGCCGTCACCTTGTCAAGAAGGAAATCCTTGTGTGACGAACGCCTGATTTCTGTGGACTATAAGCGACTGGCGGAGGATATCGGGCCGGGCCAGAAGATCATGATCAATGACGGGGCGATACGGCTTGCGGCAAAGCGGGTCGATCGCAGGGCCGGACGGGTTGAATGCGTGGTCGAGTCCGGCGGCGTTTACCGTTCCCGAAAAGGGATCAACCTGCCGAACGTGGTGCTGGGGATTCCTTCGCTTACCCCTAAAGACCGCGCGGACCTGCATTTCATCCTCGGGCAGGACGTGCAGTATGTCGCGCTCTCGTTTGTCCGGAGCGCCGCGGATATACGGGCGCTCCGCGCCATTGTCGATGGCCGCCGGCCCGATATGAAGATCGTCGCCAAAATCGAAAAGCCCGAAGCCGCCGCCTCGATCGATTCCATTCTCGACATTGCCGACGGCATCATGGTGGCGCGAGGCGATCTGGGGGTGGAGGCGTCGCCCCATGAGGTGCCGGTCCTGCAGAAAATGCTGGTGGCGCGCGCCAATGCGTCCGGGAAAATCGTCATCGTGGCCACCCAGATGCTTGAGTCCATGATCAGGAACCCGCTCCCGACGCGCGCCGAGTCCAGTGACGTGGCCAATGCGATTTTTGACGGCGCCGACGCGATCATGCTCTCGGGCGAAACCGCGGTGGGGGCTTTTCCCGTGGAAACCGCTGCAATGATGGCTGACATCGCCGAAGCTGCCGAGGAGAGCCCCTATGGTAACCGGGAATTGAAAAACCCCGGCGAGGGGATACACCGCGCGTCGCATGCGGTCTGCGAGGCCGCGGCATGGGCAAGTCGCGATCTCGGCGGCACGCCGGTCTGCGTGTTTACCCTCTCGGGTGACACGGCGTTCTATATGTCAAAGATACGGGTCCGGTCGCCGGTCTATGCATTCTCGCCAAAAAAGAACGTGGTGGACATGCTCTCACTCGCGTGGAACGTCTTCCCGTTTCAACTATCCTATGAAAAACATATGGCTGACCTGCTGCTCGACGCGGAAAAAAAGCTGTTACAGCAGAAGCTGGTGGCCAAAGGCGACCTCATCGTGGTCGTTTCAGGCACTTCGCCGGTCAAAGGCGCTACCAATGTGATGCGGATCAAGCGGGCCGGGGAAAGGTAGCGGTGCAAGACCCCCCTCAGAGAAAATCGATACCGATCACCCTTTCTTAATCAACTTCTCCCACCACCATTTGTTCTCCAGGTACCACCCGATCGTTTTCTTGATTCCCTGTTCGAACGTGACCGACGGCGACCAGCCGAGTTCCTGCTTGATTTTCGACGCGTCGATGGCGTAGCGCCGGTCGTGTCCGGGCCGGTCGGTGACGTAGCTGATGAGCGACGCCGGCTTGCCCAGTTCCGCGAGGATGAGCCTGACGATGTCGATGTTGTGCTTCTCGTTCCACCCGCCGATGTTGTACACCCGGCCGGGCGCTCCCTTTTCGAGCACGGCCGCTATCGCGGCGCAGTGGTCGCGCACGTAGAGCCAGTCGCGCACGTTCATGCCGTCGCCGTAGACCGGCAGGGGCTTGTCCGCGAGCGCGTTCGTGATCATGAGCGGGATGAGCTTTTCAGGGAACTGGTACGGGCCGTAATTGTTGGAACAGCGGGTGATGACCGCGGGAAACCGCCAGGTTTCGAAATACGACCGGGCCAGGAGGTCGCTGCCGGCCTTGCTCGCGGAATACGGGCTGTTGGGGGAGAGCGGCGTGGTCTCGGTGAAGAATCCGGAAGGGCCGAGCGAGCCGTATACCTCGTCGGTGGATACGTGGATGAACCGTGTGTCCGCAAACCGTCCCTCCCAGGCCGTGCGGGCGCTCTTGAGCAGCGCGTGGGTGCCGAGCACGTTGGTGATGACGAACTGGTCCGGGGCGATAATGCTCCGGTCGACGTGCGATTCCGCGGCAAAGTGGACCACCGCGTCAAAATGGTGCTCCTTGAAGAGCGAGGCGAGAAGTTTGGTGTCGTTGATATCGCCTTTGACAAACTGGTAGCGGGCGTTGTCGTTGATCGATTGCAGGTTGTCGGGATTGCCGGCATAGGTCAGCGCGTCGAGGTTGACCACCTGATACCCGTCGCGTTGTTCAAGCACATGGCGGACGAAATTGGCGCCGATGAAACCGGCTCCACCGGTGATGAGCAGTTTTTTCATGGTGCGGTTAAAATACATTATCGGGCGTTACGTCAGGATGGCGGTTTCCCGTTGCCTCGCAGCCGCGCAGTGGCGACCCATTGGGTCGCCCAAACGAAACCGACAGGTACCGGATGTCATGCCGTTACCGCGCCTTCCGCCCGCAAAAATCCGGCGAACGCCTCGCGCCAGTCGGGCATGATATTCAGCCCGGCCTGGTTGAGCCGTTCGTTTTCGAGCACGCTCCAGGCCGGCCGCGGCGCCGGGCGCGGGAATTCGGCGGTGGTGCAGGGCGCCAGCCTCGCCGGTATGCCCGCGGCCTTGATGATCCGTTCGGCGAAAGCGAACCAGGTGCAGGCGCCTTCGCAGGTGCCGTGGTAAAGGCCGTATCGCTGCGTTGCCATGAGCGCGAGCGTCTGGCGGCAGACCGGAACGGTCCAGGTGGGCGTTCCCCACTGGTCGTTCACGACGTTGAGCCTTTCGCCTGCGGCCGCTTTTTTCCGCGCCGCGGACCTGATCGATTTGACAAAATGGTTCCCGTGCGCGCCGTAAAGCCAGGCGATCCGTACGATCAACGAGCGTTCGCACGCTTCAATGGCCAGCCGTTCGCCTTCAAGCTTTGATTTTCCGTACACCGTGACCGGCCCGGTCGGATCGCTTTCGACGTACGGCGTGGTTTTTTTTCCGTCGAAAACGTAGTCGGTGCTGTAATGGACAAAGAGCGAGCGGCACGCCGATGCGGCGCGGGCAAGGTTGCCCGCGCCCCGGGCGTTCACGGCAAAGGCGGCTGCGGCCTCGGTTTCACAGGCATCGACCGCGGTATAGGCCGCGCAGTTGATGATGGCGTCGGGTTTCGCATGCGCGACCTGCCTGGAAATGCTCTCCGGGTCCGTAATATCGATCCCGGGAAAGTCCACGCCCGTTACCGCGTGACCCGCTGCCGCGGCCTCGATCATCATATCGGTTCCGAGCATGCCGTTGCAGCCGACGATCAGGATGTTCATGGCGTTCTCTTTCTTCAACAGAAAGGTGAAAAATACATTCTGATATCTTCGCCGGGGCGACCCGCCGATACCAATTGAGCGAATGGTGTCAGGAGTTTTGATATCCTGGCCGGGGCGACCCCTCGGGTCGCTCCCCCCTTATTCTTCCTGCAGCAGGTTTCCGCACCTCTCCAGGTCGGGTTCGTACGCCAGTCTTCCCCTGATCCGCTGCTCCTGCACCGGAAGGGTGAGTTGGCGCTGTTTGATGCCGGGCGTGGTGGAGAGGCGCAGGTAGTAGTCCATCACCTCGTCCGTGGAAAAATTGCTCTGGACCATGGCGAGGATCTGGCCCGTGGTGACCGGGGTGAGCACGATGCTCCTGTCGCGCATGCCGTCGAACAGCGCGGAAAACAACTGCCGCTGACGGGCCGGCGCCTCTTCCGGGGGGCCGCCGGATGAAAGAAAGGCGGTCAGGTTTGCGCTGGTGAGCTTCTGTTGTCCGGCGCTTTTTGATGGCTGCACGCCGGATGCGGCGCCGAGGTTGAGATTGACGCCCCCGAGAATGTCCACGGCCTTGAGAACATTGTCTTTTGTAAATACGAGATGACGGGTGAGGCGCACGCTGAACACCCGTTCGAGGAGCGAGGTGACCAGCGTCGGGCCGCCGTAGAGGTACGCTTCATCGAGCGTCTGGATGCCCTGGGCAAACTGGCCGACCTGGAGCCGGGGGGGGATCGAGACCGTGTAGACCACTTCCCTGTCGAATTGCGCGCTGACCAGAATGAATACCGCGGGCGTGCCGCAGAAAAGGAAATTGACGGGCATGCCCCGGGTGACCGCGCTTTTTTTCTCGCGGGAAAGCGGGCCGAACCGTTCGGCCGGGCTCATGTCGGGCGCAAGCCGCTCTACCTGGATCGGACGGCCGTCATTGTAGATGGTGGCGGTCTGTCCTGAAATGAGGTTGATGCTTTCGGTGCTCTGGCTGCGTTCGAGCGTGAGCCGGCCGTCCTGGAGATTGATGACCGTCCTGTCGGGCTGAATATCGGCAAGAAAGTCGGCGCCGCTGCCGTCGATCGTGATACCGGTCGCGGGCGTGGTGACCGTGAACGACTCGTTTTTGCCGGCGTAGGCTATTTTATACCAGCATGCTCCGGCCTTCTGGAACAGGTCGATCACGGTCTGGCCTTCCTCCTGCGCTGAGATCCTGTCAAGGGTGAGTTCGGTAAAGGCGTCGAGGTCGACGCGTGAAAAAGAACCGAGTGAAAGCTCCGCCTGTGAGGAGAGGTCGGTTTGAATCCGGTCCCCCTCGCCCAGTCCGATGCCGTCCTTGACAGGGATGTCCCGTCCGTCTTTGCCGGTAATGGTCACGTCGCCTAAAAAGAACTCGAACCGAACGCTGACGGCCGGTGTCGTAATGCCTGCGGGGTCGCTGCGCGATCCGACCGTGACTTCGCCGTTTTCACCGACGGTGCTCATGAGGTTGATGGCCGAAAGGTCGGAGGTCGGGCGCACGCCCGCGACTTTGAGGATTTCAAAGTGGGTGGTTCCTTCGGGTACCCGGTAGAGTCCGGGTCGGCGTACGTCGCCGTTGACCGCGACCTTATAGGAACGGGCCTGGCTGGCGCTGTTGCCGGGTTCAAAGGCGCCCGCGAGGGCGAACGTCTGCCAGGCGATCCCGGCAGAGAGAAGCAGATAGACGAGAAAGACGCCGATCCTCCGTTTTAGGTGATGTGCCATTGGCTGGAATCCTTTGTACACATGACAGACCCCGGCTCTCCATTTAAAAGCTCAGGCCGCAACGCCGTGGAATTACCTTTTTTCAGGCTTTGCCGGCTTGGGAGAGAGGCGGAAACCGTTTTCCTCACAGTATATCATGGTTCAGGGAATTTTTACAGGACAATGTCGCCCGGTTACTCCGCAGGCCGCGCAGCCGGCGTGGTTTTTTCTCCTGAACGGTCATGTGGTGCGGCCGCTGTCGCTGCCGCGGCGGCAATTGACTTTTTGGGCTCAGGCGTACCGGGCCTTTGTGACGAATCCATCTCTTTTTTATCCGGCATGGCGTTGGCGCTTTCCGCCGGTGAGCGTACCTCGGGCATGGGTGAGCGGTCGACCGGCCGCGGCAATGGCTGCGTCTCCTGGTAGCCGGCGCCGATGCCGAGGTACCGGATGCTTTCCTCTTCCGGTGCGGTTGTTTTTTCAGGCGGGTTGAGCGAATGCCACAGTTCCGCTCCGGTAAGGCCTAAAAAGAGCAGGAACAGGAGCCAGAAGCTTTTTTTGCGTGCAAGGTGGCCCATGAACCTGCCCAGCATGGCCGAATGGCGGGGCAGGGAATAGCGGACGCTGCGCGCCGTGTTTTTAATCGTGCTTTCCGCCGAGAGGCCGAAGGAGCGCCATGAGAACTTTTTATGCGGCTCGTCGTCGTAGGTGTATTTGGAGTAGGAGTAGTAGCCATAGTAGCCGTAGTAGTAGGGATAGTAGGCGCGCGAACCCGATACGCCGTTGAAAATGCCTCCAAGAATGTGGCAGCCGATGCGGTTGAGCTGGTGCACCGCCTGTTTGGCCGCCTTGAGCGGAGTCCACATGGTTCGCAGGATAAACACGATCGCGTCCATTTTCGGCGCCATGGTAAGCGTATCGCTCACCGGCAGCAGCGCCGGGGAGTCGAAAATGACGATATCGGCCCTCTGCCGCAGCTCCTTGATCAGCAGGTCGAATTGGTAGGTGCCCACCAGCTCAGCAGGGTTGTGCGGCCGTTCGCCCGAGGTAATGATCGACAGCTCTTCGTACACGCTTTTTTTCATGATGTCGTCGACCGTTTTCGCCCCGAGCAGAAAGTCGGTGAGGCCGCCCTCCTTGGGGATGGAGAAGAGCGTGTGCATCTG
>JAFGOU010000370.1 GCA_016926315.1 Chitinispirillaceae bacterium | reverse complement strand
GCTTGTCTAGTGCCATTTGTCAACCTGTTGTGCTTGGGTTAAACGAGTCCACAAGATATAGATGTCAAAGAACCTGAATAGTTACGAATAAAATTATAAATACGATTATGATACCCTTTGTCCCGGTAGGTACTCACATAATTGATGATTTCATCCATTAGTATAAGGCATGGCTGGTTTTTTGGCAGAAACGCATCGATTACATCCCCTTTTGGCTCAACGAACTGGTCATCATGTTTTCTCACCTGCTCGAAAGCCTCTTTTCCACCCAGCTGAAAAGCAATTTCTCCCCAAGGTGTCTTACGCAAGGGGGTACCATCGTCTCCCCCCCGGCCTTTGATTGAATCGAATTCGGTCCCTACGAATGTTGCGACAGCGATCTTTGCGGGTACGGATTTGATCCGTGCTTTTTCAAGGATTTTCGGCACATCACGCCATTTAGACGCTCCTGGACCGCTTTTAGCCAGATGATAGAGCAGCGTCAATGCATGGGTCTTTCCGCCACCGAATTGAGTAGCCATGTTAAAAACCGCCGATGTTTCGGTAACTTCGCCGGAAAGCCGACGCAGCACCTCGCCGGATATTTCCGTAAGAGTCTTTGTCAGATAGGTGCGTGAAAAAAACTGTTCCGGTTCGCAGTAATCCTTTGGAGCCTTTCCTGTCCGCACTTTATCGAGGTGAACGGCGAATTGCGCGGCATCCATGGGCTTGCCCTCGAGCAAGTCAGATCGAGGAGTAACGACGCGATACCAGGGCTTTGTTTTTGCCATGAAAATCTCCTTCAGTCAAGTAGCTCGAAATTTCTTGTGTTCCGGTTAAGTACCCACCATTTAAAAAAGCCGTAGGGAAACGTCTCCGCATTGTTCCGGTAACCTACCACGACCACCGTTTCGCCATCGAGCTTAATCATATCATCCAGATCAATTGCCGAAACAACATTTTCTTTAAGGTGCCTTATGAGCTTGGGTGCGTCCTGTGGATCTGGTCTATAACAAAAAACGACCCGTAATCCGGCCCGGATCGAAAGCACTTTCCATAAAGAATAAGCAATACGGTCTGATTGACTGCTATTTTCCAGCTCGATTGCCGCGAGCGGAAATTTCCAGACTTTTTCATCCGACGCAAAAGCCATGACGTCTATGCCCAGGTATTCATTGCGTGATTCCGGCATGTTGACGAGTCTGTTTCCCTTTGCCGCGACCAGCCATCCCATCCGTCTGCAAGATTCCACTGCTACGAACGTCAGCGCCTCGGTCCAATCCCGTTTATTCCGGTTGAGCGCCGCGTATTTTAATGCAACGGAATGGGAATCGAGGAGCGCGGTTTCCATGAATGCCTTTCGCCATTCGGTCGGAATTCGATCAGCCATGCTATTTCCGTTCCCCGGCCATCAATACAGGTAATCTTTGACGTTTTCAAGAGGAATGAGCGTTGACGTGTCCCCGATAAAGCACTTGCCCTCATCCGCCTCGATCGTCACAAAATATTTTTTTTCCGCAACGCCGTTCATTTTATCATGCGCCATCGAGTCCCCAAGCATACGGGGAAAATCATTCTCATCAAGGTACCGGGCTCTTTTTTCATTCCGCTTAAGCCAGCGCGTTTCCTCCTCGTCCGGCGAGGTAAAACTGGTCATCAGGAGTTTTGCTTCTTTACAGAAAAAGGAAAAGCCGTACAGCGACCCGCGAACGACTTCGGCCAGCCATCGCCGGGTGACCGGCAGGAGCGGATCGAGGTCCAGCGCGAGCAACCGGCTGTTTTTCATCCTGATGCAGATTTCCACGATCTCGTCAGCCTCTGCATTGTCAAGATACCGGAACCCCGGCTCCATTTTATCGGATGGGCGCTTCTGCATGCCGAAATACTCAAGCTCCGCCGGTGAAAGCCGGGCGGTAATTACCGGGATCGTCATATCGCCGACCCGTACCGACCCCGGCGCGCAGCTTCCCGGGTTCAGATCGCGAATCACTTCAAGATAGCTCATTGCGAACATCTGGGGCGTCCGCGTTTTGAAATACTCCCTTAACCGGTCCTGTCGTTTCACAATCCCAGCCCCTTCTTCCTTGCCAGAACGCCATCCACCCATCGCTTTTCTTCGGTCCCGTTCGGATACAGCATGGAAAGCGATTGCGCCAGCCGCCAGAACTGCGCATTACGCCCTACGCCATCGTCCACCAGAAACCGTTTCATCGCCTCGCTCCGGCCTGCGGCAAAAAGCAGCATGGTCTGGTGCACGCGGTCAAGCGTGGTCCGGGCACCGGTGATATTTTCCGCTTCCAGCTTTATCGCATCAAGCTCCTCTTCACCCGGCAACTGGAGCTGCTCGAACATGTCAACCTGTGCTTTTACCTTTTGCCGTTTCTTCTTCCCTGTCCCTTCGAGCGAGCTGTCTTTTCCAAAAAGGTATTTTGACCTCTCTGCCACGGAAATAAGCCGTGCCACCTCGCCTTTTGCCTCGACAAGATTTTTCATTGAATCCAGGTGCGCCCCTATCCCCATTGCGATTTTGCGGGCGGCATCATATTCGAGGCTGAATCCGCCTTTAAGCTTGGCCTTCTTGCCCTCACCATCTTCTTCATCATCGTCAGCGGTATCATCATCCGTAGCATCTTTGTCTTTACCATTGCCGTCTTTTTCTGTTTTAAGCGTCCATAGCCACATGGCCGTAAGCCGGGCGTCCTCTTCAAAACCCGAAGCGTCCGCACCCTCAAAAATCATCTTGAGCGCTTCACGAGCAACCGCCGCCCAGACCTCCACCAGATACTCCTTAAGCGTGACCTGCTCGCCGTTTGACCGCTCTACCCGGGAATACCGCGAGAAAATCTCAAGCGCCGGACCGAGACAGGCGAATATCGCGTCAGCGCCGGTAACACCCTCCTGATCAAGACGCGGCATCCAGTCGTGAATGCGTTTGGGAAGTTCGTTGAGAACATCGCGCCAGTCGCCGATGTCATTTTCATTTACGGAGCCATCGGGGTTTTCGCGGGGGCGGCAAATTATAGTAATCGAAGATGCCAATACGGCAGAATTCATTGCCCTCAATCTTCCTGCGCGTTCTGTATCGATAGGCCAAGAAGCAGTAATTATCCAACCCGCTTCAATTAGGCCTGAAAGTGTAGCTTCCCACCCAGCTGTTGATTTATGTGCAAAAAATACTGCGGCAAGGCCATTAGGAATTGAAATCAAACGTAGCTTTTGCATCGCTTTCCGAAATTCATTTTGAAAATATTCCTTATCTTTATGAGAATAACGGATTGAATCCCAACCGCTTAATTCAGCGATTTCTTTTTCTTTAGGTGATGTCTTTTTTTCAAACATTTTTGGAAATATATCTCTCAAAGTTAATGATAACCAACCATAAAAAAAATCGGACAAATCTGCAAATGGAACAGCATTATAATACGGAGGGTCAGTAATAATTAGGGCTTGCTGAACAGGTTGTCTATATTTAACACTCCAAGGCCGGAGTATTCACGACGTCATCCATTACAAATATATT
>JAFGOU010000369.1 GCA_016926315.1 Chitinispirillaceae bacterium | reverse complement strand
GCGAGGCGCCGGCGGAATGCCGATCAGGTCGAACTTTCCCAGCAGACGGTTATGAGCCGCCATTTCACGCTCACCCTGGTATACCATGATCGTGACCGCGGTCTGGCTGTCAGACGCGGTGGAGAACACCTGGCTCTTTTTGGTGGGGATGGTGGTGTTCCGTTCGATGAGCTTGGTCATGACACCGCCCAGCGTCTCGATACCGAGCGAGAGCGGAGTCACGTCGAGAAGCAGGACGTCCTTTACCGCCTGGTCGCCGGAAAGGATGGCCCCCTGGATGGCGGCGCCAACAGCGACCACTTCGTCGGGATTGACGCTCCTGTTCGGGGCCTTGCCAAAAAGTTCTTCTACTTTGCGCTGCACCGCCGGCATGCGTGTCGCGCCACCGACCAGCAGCACTTCGTCTATCTGGCTGATCGAGAGATGAGCGTCATTGAGCGCGTTCCTGCACGGTTCGACGCAACGGTCGACCAGGTGTGCCACGAGTGATTCAAGTTTGGCGCGGGTAAGGGTAAGATCAAGATGTTTAGGGCCGCTTGCGTCGGCGGTAATGAACGGCAGGTTGATATTGGCCTGCATGGCGGAAGAAAGTTCTATTTTCGCCTTTTCCGCCGCTTCTTTGAGCCGCTGAAGCGCCATGCGGTCGTTACGAAGGTCAATACCGTTTGATTTCAGGAACTCTTCGGCAATATGGTCCATGATCACCTTGTCGAAATCGTCGCCGCCCAGATGGGTATCGCCGTTGGTCGATTTTACCTCGAACACGCCTTCGCCGATTTCGAGAATGGATATATCGAACGTACCGCCGCCGAGGTCGAATACCGCGACCTTTTCGTTGCGCTTTTTGTCAAGACCATAGGCAAGCGCCGCTGCCGTTGGTTCGTTGATGATGCGCTTGACGTCAAGGCCTGCAATGCGCCCGGCATCTTTGGTTGCCTGACGCTGGGCGTCGTTAAAATAGGCGGGAACGGTAACGACCGCCTCTTTGACCTCTTCGCCGAGGTAGTCTTCGGCCGCCTTTTTCATGTATTGGAGAATCATGGCCGAAATCTCGGGAGGCGTGTAGTCGCGGTCCTCAACGCGGACTTTGACCGGATCGGTTGGCGCGCCGACCACATTGTACGGAACCCGTTTCTCTTCGGATTCGACTTCGCTGTGACGGCGTCCCATAAACCGTTTGATGGAGTAAACCGTATTTTCCGGGTTGGTTATTGCCTGGCGTTTTGCAATCGCGCCGACCAGTTTTTCACCGTTTTTGGCGAATCCGACGATCGATGGCGTCGTGCGGCCTCCTTCGGAGTTGGCGATTACCACCGGTTTTCCAGCCTCCATAACGGCAACACATGAGTTTGTGGTGCCAAGATCGATTCCTATTACCTTTCCCATATCAAGACTCCTTCCGGATCAGTTTTTTCACTTTCTCAGGCAGGCACTCCAATCCATAGATAGTACCGTTGCCCGAGATATAAACAAATGCCATGCCAGAGAAAAAAGAGGGGATTTCCTGCTTAAATTGCCGGGATGGGGATATCTGTCATCTATACTATTTCATAGTGAAGCGGTCAACATGTTGCAAATTAGAACAGACCAGCCGGGTTGTTAAAAGAAAGGAGGAAAGATAATTCTTCCCGGCAAACCGATATGCCGTACCGTTTATTTTAGGCGATGCTCTTGACCGGTTGCGACGCCATCTTGACTTTGATGTCGATCAGGTCGGGCTTGCGGAAATGGATGATCGAAATAACCCCGACAAAGAGAAAGCCCGAAGCGTACAGCATGAGAAAAGGGCTTACGAGGAAATTGGTATAACCGAGAAACATCTGGAAACTGGCAAGACAGTAGAGCCCGATCAGGATTTCGACAATGCACGTGATGTCCTTGACCGGACGATACCCGAGAGCGCCTTTACGCTCGCCCTTCTTTGGTGTCCGGTGAAAGGGGGAGTCCCGTTTCAGTAATGCCTCGAGAACGGCCTTGCCGTTATTTACGGCCAGTCCGGTACCAATGAGCATCATGGCCGGGATAAGGAGTATCTGACGCCTCAGCGAATTGCCGATAAACCGCTGGGCAACCAGGTACATGGTTGTCGGACCGCTCGTCGCGAGGACCATGCAGAAGATTATGCCGGCAAACCAGTAAAACGGCAGATTTACCTTTATGAAATAAAGTACCGGCATGGTGAGAAGCGCGAGAATGAGCATCAGCGGATGGACCATATAGTGCGTTAAATGAAGTACCGCCTGCAGGAACTTGAATTTCGACATTTTCTTCTGCGCGAGGAGGGGAATAATCTTTATTGCGGTCTGAATCGACCCTTTTGCCCAACGGAACTGCTGGTTCTTGAAAGCGTTGATATCTTCGGGAATCTCGGCCGGCACGGTAAGATCCGGCACGTATTCGGTCTCCCAGCCTTGTATCTGCATCCGGTAGGAGAGGTCCATATCCTCGGTGAGCGTATCGTGCTGCCAGCCGCCGCTGGTTTCGATAGCTTTGCGGCGGAAAACTCCGGCCGTGCCGTTAAAATTCATAAACAGACCGTTCCAGCTCCGCGCCGCCTGCTCGATCATGAAATGACCGTCGATCCCCATTGCCTGCCCGCGGGTGATGAGCGAAGCACGTTTGTTAAGGTGCGTCCAACGGCCCTGTACCAGCCCGAGATTCGGGCGGTTAATGAAAAACGCCATGGCGCGACGAAGGAAATCGACCGGGGGTACGAAATCGGCATCGAAGATGGATACGAATTCCGCGTCGGTGTAGGTAAGGCCGTTCTGCAGCGCGCCAGCCTTGAAACCGGTACGATCGACACGCCGGACCACGGAAATATTGTGCCCCTTGCTGCGCAGATCGTTGACTACATCATCGACATATCCGACGGTTTCATCGGTACTGTCGTCAAGGACCTGAACTTCGTGACGGGAACGGGGGTAATCCATTGCCACCGCGGCTTCGATGACCCGGCGGGCCACCTGTTTTTCATTATACATCGGAAGCTGGGTAACAACCTTAGGGTATTGCTGTTCATCGGTCACGGCATAAAAATGATTCATGGTTTCGCGCTGCGCCGCGATACGCTGGCGTCTCTTACGTAAAAAAAGAAACGTAAGAAGATAGCATTGGGTGCCGAACGCCAGGAGAACACAGGAACAGAGAATATACAGCGTGATAACAATGATTAATGCAACCATGTCGCTATCTACCTGCATTCAGGTGAGTTAAAAGAGGTCCCTGCGTCTTGTGACGTCAAGGTGTAAAATGCGGAAGTAATATAATTAATTGCATCAAGCCGGTATGCATAAAAAAATGCAGCAACCCATCTCACCGTCCTGGAAGCGTATCGAGGTGCTCCTGAATCTCCCGCCACAACCCTGCATCGCGCAGTATGTCGGCGATCCGCAGGTCTCCCGCGCCGGTCTGGTCGAATCCCGCGACGTCACCCGGCCCACGGAGTTCAAGATCTTTTTCCGCGATGGCGAAACCGTCGGTATGCGTGCAAAAATAGGCCAGCCGCGACGCGAGAACCCGGTCTTCCGGAACCGTCACGAGGATAAAACACCATGATGGCCCGCTCCCCCGTCCCACCCTGCCGCGCAACTGGTGCAGTTGCGCCAGGCCGAACCGCTCGGCGCTCTCGATGATCATGCAGGTCGCGTGCGGCACGTCAACGCCGACCTCGATAACCGTGGTGCTGACCAGCAGGCGAACCTCGCCACGGGCAAAAGAGCGCATGACGCGTTCCTTGTCCTCATTTGACATCCGGCCATGCAGGCACGCCGAGGGAACACCCTTGAACGAACCGGCCGTGAGCCGCGCGAACGTCGTTTGGGCGTCGCTCACCGACCCGGCTTCATCATCCTGTTCAATCCGGGGCACCACCCAGTAGGCGGCGGCGCCGCGTTCCCCGATCTGTTTCCGGACAAAATGCTCCATGGCCTCCCGCTTCTGTTCCGGTACCAGGCGGGTTGCCACCGGTCGGCGGCCTTCCGGCGGCCGCTCAATGGTAACGATGTCCAGATCGCCGTAGAGGGTTTTGGCAAGCGTTTGAGGAATCGGTGTGGCGGACATGACCAGAAAATCAGACGCAGGGTCCTTCTCCTGAAGTACCAGCCGCTGTCTGGCCCCGAATTTATGCTGCTCGTCGATGACGATCATCCCGATCCCCTTGAACCGCACGGCAGGCTGCAGAAGCGCATGGGTCCCGACCACCACGCGCAGCGTTCCCGCAGCGAGACCGTCGGTCACGGCCCGTTTCCTTTCCAACGGCATGGCTCCCCGCAGAAGCGCCGCGGAAAATCCGAGCGGTTCCAGCCACGCGCTGACAAGCCGAAAGGTCTGCATGGCAAGCACATCGGTCGGAGCGAGCCAGACCACCTGCAACCCGGAGGCAAGCGCCGGAAAACAGGCGAAAAAAGCACAGAGCGTTTTCCCGCTTCCCACGTCGCCCTGCAGAAGCCGGTGCATGCGGCGCTCCGATGCGGCGTCCGCGTGGAGCATCTCAATCGCCTTTTCCTGATCGGCGGTAAGCGTAAAGGGCAGGGTGGCCCGAAAACGGTCGGCAAGATCACCGGGGTGGAGGGAGCGCCCGGGCAAAGCGAAAGCCCGCCGGCTCAGGCGGAGCATTATCGCTATTGTGTAAAGCTCCTCGTACCGCAGCCTCGCCCGGTACGGCTCCAGGTCCGTACCCGGGCCGGGAAGGTGCAGCTCCCGCAGGCAGCGATCCAACGACGAAAACGCCCGTTTTTGCTCCACGGCTTCGGGAAGAAGCCGCGGGAAATGGTCGCAGTTGTCAAGAGCCCAGGATACCGCATGTGCCAGCAGACGGCTGCTGATGCCGGCATCACGCATGGCCTCGCTCAATGAATACACCGGAAGACAGGCCGCCGGCCGGTTTTCGGTTCCCGGGGCGATTTTTTCGACGAGCGGATGCACCATCTGGAAATGGCGGTAGAGCGAAACCCTTCCGGTGACCAGAAGCGTTACCCCGGGCGTAACGCTTGCCCGGACAAATTGATGCCCGGCAAACCAGAGCAGTTCGATCGATCCGGTCTCATCGCTGACCAGCGCGCGAAAGCGCGCCCGGCGTCCCCGTTCATAGTGCGCCCTTTTCACCGTTCCGGCAACGGTGCATACGGCGTTCAAATGGCTTTCCACGGAGGAAAGTGGGACAACGACCGAACGATCGATATAGCGCCTGGGAAGATGATAGAGCAGATCGCCGACGGTTTCGATGCCCGATTCGCGGAGCGCATCCGCCCGTTTCGGGCCGATCCCTTGGCATGCCGATACCGGTGTGAGAAAATCGATTTCTTGTCGTGCAGGTTGTGCCATTCACCATCCTGTTGCGGAATGCGGATTGAAAAGATACAAAACCGGCAGGGTATGTTCCGCTGCTCAGAATCCCGAAATCTGACCCGGCGCTTCAATCCACAATCGCCATTCCGCAATCACCCCTTATGGTATTTCCGGTTCTTGACGATCGAAATCGCCCGGTAGAGCTGTTCCGCCAGCAGGAGCCGCGCGATTTCATGGGTAAAGGTCAGAGGAGAGAGCGCGACGCATTCGCGCACGCTCTTTCTTGCTTCGTCCGAAAGACCGTCGGGACCGCCGATCACAAAGGCGATCGTCCGGGGGACGGAGACGATTTTTTTCGCAAATTCCTGCGACGTGAACATCTTTCCCTTCTCGTCGAGCGCGATGACGTACGCACGGAGCCGGCGCAGATGTTCGACGATCCTCCTTCCCTCCTCCTCGCGTCCGGCATCCCTGATCTCCACGATCTGGAGCTTTGCATCGTGACGGATGCGATCATAATACTCGCCGATCTTCTGCAGATACGCGCGGTCCTTCACCTTTCCCACGGCGATGATTCTGATATCCATACTATTAACGAAAATAGTTCCCGCGAATAGACACCTCCGAGGTACAACGGTATCATTTCCGATACATCGTTTTCCGTATACGTATCCCCGGCGATACGGAGAGCATACTATCCATCCGGCAACAACCGATTCAAAATCAATACGATACACGAACTTTTCCCTGATGGCACAAAGTTTGAGCTATCACTACACATGACCGGAATATCGACACCATCAATCATAGGAGGTTTTATGCGATACCGGAAAAGTATACCCTCGCGACTTGCCGCCATCGGTGTGGTGAGCGTTACCGCCGCGCTCTTGTCCGGATGCCTGATCGGACCGCGCGATGATATCAGCGATGAATTCGCCCGCATCTCCTCACAGGAGGTTTCGAACATGAGTGCGAATTCAAGCACCATGATGCAGGGCAGCGCGGCAGCCAAATCCGCGGCGCTCTACGGGGACACCATTTATTACGACTGGAACATCATCCCGTATGCATGGGACGAGCCAAGCGGAAGCTACATCAGGACCGCAACGGTCACCTGCTCGGACGGGTTTGAGCGTGTCCGCGTGGATAGCGTGATTTTCCGGAACGCCGCCGGTATGGCGCTTCGCAACCCGACGATCCTCACGGTTGCCGCCATTTCCCATGTCCGTACCGTTTTGCGCACGAAACGCGGTAATGAAATGAACATCAGAATCGCCATGCAGTCAACCGTAACGACCTCGCCGGAGATCACCCATGTAAAAAATGGAACCATTTCAGGCACCTATAATAATGAAGCCATCGCCACCGGGGCCATTAACGCGGTCACCCGCGTTTTTTCAAACGGCCGCTGGCAGTTCCCGCGAAGCGGAACCATAACCGCGGATTTTCCGCGTCGCTCCTATGAAGCGGCATTCCTGGGCAACGGGGATGCGGAGTTGACAATTACGAACAAGGCCACGGATAAAACCAGGGTGATCAGGGTCCACGTGGAAGAGCGATAGCCGTTACCGCCGCAGACAGCGTTGAGGAGTGCGAACCCAGGGTCGTTTTCAGCAGATGACGACCCTGTTTATTTCATGTGGAAAAATGCTCGCCGATAAACCGGGCGTTGTCCCGCCAGTCGGGAGAGACCTTGACGTGGCAGCTGATCCTGACGGGGCAGCCGGCTAGCCGCGACAGCTCTTTTTCGGCGCCGCTCCGGATCCTGCCGATCATCGTCCCTTTTTTACCGATAATAATGCCTTTCTGCCCGTCGGTTTCCACGTGTATGGCGGCATTGATCTCGTGCCCGCGGTCGAGTTCACGGTACGTTTCGATTTCGACGAACACCGCGTGCGGCACCTCCTCGCGCGTCTGCAGAATCACCTGCTTGCGCAGGTACTCCGCGGCAAAGAATCGCATGGAGGCGTCGGTGACCGTGT
>JAFGOU010000368.1 GCA_016926315.1 Chitinispirillaceae bacterium | reverse complement strand
GGCGCGGAACCGCTCCTTGCACTGTTTGCAATCAACGAGCGGGTCGGTAAATCCGGCCAGGTGGCCCGATGCTTCCCACACTTTCGGATGCATCAGAATCGCGGCGTCGAGGCCCACGATATCGCGGCGATTGGTCACCATCGCCCGCCACCACGCCTCCTTGACGTTTCGCTTGAGTTCCACGCCGAGCGGTCCGTAGTCCCAGCATGAGTTGAGCCCGCCGTAAATTTCACTCGATTGAAAAATAAAGCCTTTTCGCTTGCACAGGCTTACGATGGTGCTCATCAGATCGGGACTCGACGCCATTATACCTCCGGGAGAGGGAAATCGTACGGGTGATTGAAATTACTCGGAAAGACAGTTCAAAATACGTTATAGGGGAGAGGACGGGCAATTGATGCGGCGATTGGTTCAGGGTACGGTCACGGGTGTGGTGGCGATTGTCGCCTGGCCAACGGTTGCCGATAGCGGCCGGAAACGAAGCGTTCCACCGCACGCCCTGCTACTGACAGAGGAATTGAAGGGCGGCCTGGTTTTCTACAACCGCAAGCGGGACGGCATAGAGCGGAAACGAGTGGATACGGTCGTATATCGAATAGTTCTCCAGAGAGAACCTGATTCCATAGGGCGAGCGGGGGTGTTCTTCGAGGAAAAGATGCATACTGCGGAGTGTGCCGGTTTTTCCGCTCTTTACTTCGATCGGCACGATCGCGTTGTCCTGTTGGACCAGGTAATCGACCTCTGCGGTCCTGGATCGGCCTTCCCTCAACCAGTAATGAAGCTGGTATCGGGTATGCGGAGGCATCACGGCTAAAAGTTCCTGACCAATGAAAGACTCGATGATCTCGCCCTTATTCGCGAAAAATACCGGCGCGTCGATGATCCAGTCTCCGGTTTTGATCCCGAGAATTGTCTGGGCAAGCGCACAATCGAGGAATATCGTTTTAAAAACATCGTGATCCCCTCCCGCTCCAAGTGGAAGACCCTGTCCCGGGGAATGACGGACGGTGTGGATGATTCCGGCCTTGACGAGAAGGTCCAATGCAGGGGCAAGCTCCCGTTTGCGGTGCTCGCCCGAAACAGCACTGTATTTAAATTTTTTCCCTATCATGGCGGGTATTTCATTGAATAACGTTTCAACAAAAGGCTGTTGATGGCGGGTCGAGTAATGGATGAAATCCTGACGATAGGTTTCGATCAAATCGGCATGAATTTCAATGCATTCCTGCAACGATTGCAGCTCAATCCATTTCCCAACAGCCTCAGGCATTCCCCCGATCGCCATATATTCACCCAGATATTTGAGAAGTTGGTTATGGACGGAGTCTGGAAGCGGTTTTTTCTGGCTGGATTCGAGCAGAGCGGCGCTCATCGCCTTCTTTTGATACGCTGCGAGAAATTCCAGGAATGACATAGGGTAGAGGTAGAGTGTCGATAGCCTCCCTACCGGCACGCCTGTTCGTTCCAGGGCGAACTCAAGCAACGATCCGGCAGCGATGACGTGGAGCGAGGGATGTTTTTCATAAAAATAGCGCAGGCTTGCAATCGCCTGCGGACAGTGCTGGATTTCGTCAAAAAAAAGGAGCGTTCTTCCTGGTTCAATCGGTCGCTCAATCAGAATGGAGAGGTCGCGAATAATCCGGTTGGGAAGGAGATCATCCTTAAAAATGGAAGCAGCTTTTGGCAATAGCTCAAAATTTATTTCGACATATGACGGAAAGGTTTTCCCGAGTTCTCTGATACAATGGGTTTTACCGACCTGGCATGCTCCACGTATCAGAAGTGGCTTCCGGTCGGATTGGTTCTTCCAATTGTTTAATTGATAATCAATTATACGCTTCATGGTGCTGCTGTTCCTCCTTGAAACCATACACCATATTTAATTATATAACGGTTTATAATCAAAGAGATTTGTTTCGATTAATGGTCAATAATCAAAGCAATTTATGTTATGGTATGGCTGAAAATCAAACCAATTTGTGCCAAACCATGGCTGAAAATCAAACCGGTTCATGGCGGGCAGGGGTGATCGGCGGTCGTGGCAACAGCTCAAGTCCACGTAGAGCAGGGGTCATAGGAGCCTGGACGCAGGATCCCCACCTGCATGGTGACCTCCCTGACCCGGGGCAATGGTGCCCTATTTATATTACCTGACAACGTCACTGGAGGGTGTACTCTGTCGCTCGTTGCCGCCATAAAATTCATCACCTTCATCGAGTCCGTCCTGCTCGCCGGGATCGTGCTCCGCCGTGCGCCGCGCGATGGCACGAGCCTGCTTTTCGCGATATACTGCGCGTGTATCGCAGCCTCCTCATTCGTCGAGTTTCAACTTGTAAACGCGGCAACGGTCTCCGGCTTCCTGTTCTGGAAACAGTTCGACACGTTCATGTATTTCGCCACCATCACCATGTTTCACTTCGCGCTCCGCATGTGGGGGTGGAAGGGCGCCACCATGTGGCAGTTCAAGGTGCTGCTGTACGGCTCCTTTGCGGCCATCGCCTTGCTTGAGGGGTTCGTCCTCCGGCCCGAATCGGTCATCACCGGAATATGGGGTTTCCGTTCGGTATATGGCGAGAGCGCCCTGAACCTCCATTCGGTATTCGTCGTCATCACCGGCGCGCTGGCCATCTCCGTTGCCGTGCTGCTTTTCGCCTGCATGAAACGGGCAAGGGAGCCAAGGGAAAGAAAGCGACTTGAGCTTTTATTTCTCACCTCCGCCATTCTCGTGGCGTGCGGAGTAAGCGCCGAAGTGACGGTGGCGATCTTCGACCGTACCGAACTGTCGCTTTCCATCACCGCGACGTCCGCTTATTTTCTCCTGAATCCGCTTCTCGCGTATGCCCTGGTCCGGTATAATATCCTGGGGCTTTCTCCGGGCACCATCGCCGATATCGTCCTGAAAACGATGTCGGACGCACTCGTCCTCGTCGAAAAAAACGGCACCATCGGCTATGTCAACCGCGCCTTCTGTTCGCTTACCGGAATACCTGCCGGACGTTTGAACGGAACATCGTTCGATACGCTTCCGATCCGTTTTTTTTCGCCGCAGAACGGCAGGCTCGAATTCGCCGCCGTACGGGAATCGCCGGACGGCCTCAGTGAGCGGGAGTGTCTTATCGAATGCGCAGGGGGGAGTCTTTCTCCGGTCTCCCTCTCCTCCGCAGTGATAAAGAGCGACGATGAGATGTCGGGCGGTTATATCGTCACCCTGCGGGACGCCTCCGAGCGGAAGCGGCTCGACGAACAGCGCCAGGGAGCGGAACGCATCATGCGGCACGATCTGCGAAACGCGCTCAACGGGATCCTCGGTTTCAGCACCCTGCTGTCCATGGACGAGTCGCTTGATCCGCAGCAGCGGGAGAACGCACGCCTCATCGAGCAGTGCGCGCATATCATGACCGACCAGATCGACGCCTACCTTTACCTGCAGGCGATCGAGCGGGGAGCGTTTCACCCCAACCTGGAAAAGGTTGATCTTCTGCAGATCGTGACCGGTGTCATGGAAATACTTGATGCATTGGCGCGGAACCAGAACGTCCGGTATCAGGCGCTCTTCAACAACGCGCCGTTATCCAAAAACGCGCGCTGTGTCATCCCCGGTGTCAAGGCAATCCTGTTCGGCATGGCGATGAACCTTGTCAAGAACG
>JAFGOU010000367.1 GCA_016926315.1 Chitinispirillaceae bacterium | reverse complement strand
GCGCTTCCGGAACGGGTATAACCCGCCTTTATGGCCGCAGGGTTGCTGCCCGTGGAGGAAACGATCCAGGACGCCATCTTTGCGTTGATCTCCCGTGCGTCGCTGTGACCGTACCAGGCGTATGCCCAGGCAATGCGCCACGGCGTGCGCACCGCGTCGTAGCCGAACTCGCCCTCCTGGGTATTCCCGTCCTGGGAGCACCAGTCAGGCACCAGGCCTGAGGACGCATTGGCCACCTTTTTCAGCAGGGCATAAGAGTTCCTGATCACCGCGTCCCAGTCATGGCTGTCCACGGTCTTGAAAAATTCGAGCGCGCCGGTGCTGAAATAGGAGGGATTTTTCTTGGTGTCCCACATGTCTCCGGGTTTGATATAGCGGTCGGCATTGACCTCAAAATCCCATATCTTGCCGATAAGCTCGCGCGCGTCGGAACGGTACTGCTCGTCTCCCCACTGCCGGTGGGCCAGAATGAGCGCGGCAGCGGCATCCAGCTCCGCGTCAGTCGCGCCGTTCTGCCCTTCGACATTTGAAAACCCGTTGATCTTCCAGTTCATGACGCCATGGGTATTCCGCCACTTTTTATAGTAACTCCATAATTTGTTGAACTTGTCGCGCGTATTGTTCTCTGCGTTATCCATGCACACCATGATCAGCATTCCGTAGCCGATGCCTTCACTCACGGTCTTGGACTTGTCATCCCATTTGATCCGCGCTTCGCTCCCGCTCTCCTCGTAATAGTCGTTTCTCCACTGGTCATACACGGTCTGGATATCAGAAGCCGGGGCAGCGGCCCGGATGCCGAAATTGACCTGATTCTGCGGAAAGGGAAAATTTGCAGCAGAAACAGTAAAAAAAGCAGGGAGCAGGAAGATACCGATCAGATGCATTTTCATTGGAACCACTCTCCTTGGATCGTCATTTTGTGATGCCTTACCTGATTAGTACCCGTTCCTACCGGTTTGGTTCGATTTATGCGGTTAAAAGGCAACAGGTCCCCGGTTTTCACCCGGTCTTGCCTGATACCGTAAAAAACACCTATTTTAAACCCGGTTTAGCTGTGCCTGACATGACTCGCGAACCCCTATGAAAAAAACACTCATCCACGCTTTCTTCTCGTCCGCACTTCTCGCCGGAACGCTCATCTCCCTTACCTGCACGCCGCCTGCCAGGGTGGTTTCGGCGCCAGAACTCCCGGGCGCCATGGCGCCGGTGCAAACAGCCGCCCCGCTGCCGTCATTCATCAATGTCCCGATAAAAATGAGAACGCGCGTGGTCGAGGAGATGCTCAACGCACAGCTCAACGGACTGCTGTACGAGTGCGATACCCTTGCCCTCGGAACGTTCAAACCGGTCAAAATCAAAGTATGGAAGGGCGACTCCATAAGGATCACCCTGACGGGCGACGAACTCCGGTACACCGTCCCGCTGCGTATCTGGCTCCAGTTCTCCTTTACCGTTGGCGCGTTCGGCATGTCGCACACCGAATATCAGGACGTGGAGGCCGCGCTCTCGCTCACCTTCCGCTCCCGTCTCTTTGTCAAAAACGACTGGAAAGTGGCGACCATGACCCAGGCCGAAGGATATGAATGGATATCCAACCCGGTTGTCAAGGTGCGTTTTATCACCCTTCCCATCAAACCCGTGGCCGACCTGCTGCTCTCAGGACAGCAGAAAAACTTCTCCCAGATGATCGACAAGGAGATCAATACCGTTCTCAACGTTAAAAACCTCCTTCTCCCGCTCTGGTCGCAGATCCAGGAGCCGATCCGGCTCTCCGACGATCCGCAGGTGTGGCTCCGCCTGACCCCGAAAGCGGTCTACATGACCCAGCTCGAAGGCATTGAAGGGACCATTGTCAGCTCGGTCGGCATACAATCCGTGGCAGAGACGTTTTTCTCCCTGCCGCCGGTGGAAAACAAACAAGACTCCCTGCCCGACTTCATCATTCCCGGCAAGGTGGACTCGAGTTTTGTCCTCAACCTGTACAGCGAACTCGACTACGAGGCAGCCGGGACCATGCTGCAGAGGCTTCTTTTAGGCAGGAATTTTACCGCAGGCCGGAAAGAGGTCATTATCGAGAACGTCACCATCACCGGTATGGACGGTTTTGCCGTGATCGGCCTCGACCTTGTGGGCTCCTTTCGCGGCAAAGTGTATGTCTACGGAAGACCGCTCTACGACTCCGCCACCGCGACCGTGTCTATAGAAAACCTCGATTTCGACATCTCCACAAGAAGCATAGTCCACAAAACCGCGGACTGGGTGCTCCACGACATTATTATTTCAAAAGTCAAACCCTATCTCAGGTTCCCGCTCAGGGAGAAGCTGCTCGAATCGCAGCTCATGGTGCAAAAAATGCTCTGCCATTCGGAACTTTCCAAAAACGTGTTCATCACCGGTTCCATAGATTCGCTCTCCGTTGGCGGCGTACGCTTTACCGACCGCGCGATCCAGGCGATTCTTTTTGCGCGAGGCTCGCTGCAGCTCAGCGTTCACGACTGAGTGCGGCGGAAATACGCAGACGCTCGTTCCGACAGACATCTTTTTCCACCATTTCGGTCAGAATGTATTATTGTAGTAACAGGGACCTCAACTCCACAGGAACGGACCGACGATGAAATCCGGTTTCGCCATTTCGACCATAATCCTCACCTTTACGCTCCTTTCCGCAACACCGGCTCCTGAAACCTACACCTATGCCGTGGTGATCAGTAAAACCGCCTATGCCGACGCCGGCTGGAAAGCCGTGGCCGACTCCCTGGTAAAAAAACACAGCCGCACCGCTTCCCGCCTCTTTACCTGGAACAGCAGCGTTACCGAGGTTAAAACCGACCTTGCCGCTTTCATGCCGACCTATATCGGTTTTGTCGCGCGGCCCGTGACCGAGTGCAACACCGCGTTTGTCGCCGCGGTGAGCCGGCTCTCCCGCGAACTTGATACCGATCCCTACGGCGACGCCTACTGGGGTGTCATCACCGGATTTAACGCCTCCGACGCCCTGCGGGCGATTTCCGAGTCCCTGCTCGTTAAAACCGTGATCCTCGGTTCGAACGGTGTTGCATATGAACCGCCGCTTCAGCGTTACTACCAGGCGCTCGGCATGCCGTGCGAAAGCTATACCAAAACCGACTATCTTTTCCCGAATACCGCCGGGCAGGTCTATTCGGTGGAACAGCGGCCCGAAAACCAGCAGGACCGGGTCAACCT
This sequence comes from Chitinispirillaceae bacterium, assembly GCA_016926315.1. Next base: position 369 of record JAFGOU010000367.1, on the reverse strand, counting down.
TGTGGCAAAATGGCTCAACGCCGCGAGTTTGAATATCTCCGTATCCGGACGAGGGACCATTGCCGGCACGTTCGACTGCCTCATCACCGGCGGTCACGGCAACATCAATGTCTGGCAGATGCACTACTCCAACGCAGGGACCGAAGGGTACCTCAGATCGTCCAACGGTCAACTGTCAGGAGCGCCCTATTCGGGAAGTTCCATTGCCATCAACTCCCCCACGCCCAAAATCTACTGGCACGCCAGCAACTGCCTCATGGCAACGCCGGACAACGTCAATAACTGGGTCTATGCCGCGTTCCACACCGGACACGCGGTCCAGCTGTTCGGATTCATTCCCGAAGCGTCCACCGGCGACGAGTTCATGGC
>JAFGOU010000366.1 GCA_016926315.1 Chitinispirillaceae bacterium | reverse complement strand
GGACAACTGGGGCAACACGGCAAATGAGGCCACGGCGCGTTATTCCGAATACAAGAATACCGGCGCGGGCGCAACCACCACCAACCGGGTGAGCTGGGCAAAACAGCTCACCGACGCGCAGGCCGCGAACTATACCTATGCGAACGTGCTCAAAACCACCTATGCCAATCCGCCGGTAACCGACAACTGGAACCCCATGGCGACGCTTAATCTGTATTTGCCCGGGTCAACCGGAGCGGTCCACCAGGAATCGACGTTCGGTGGAAGCTTTGGCGTTTTTATCGGCCCCGATAATCGTACCGTGCGTCTCTCCGGCATGGTACCCGGCACAATCGCATTACTGTCGGTCCATTCGCTCGACGGCAAGACGGTTAAAAACGTCTGGATCACGGGAGACCATCCCGAAGCCGACCTCCCGGCGGACCTGGTTAAAGGCGCGTATATCGTCAGGGCAAGGAGTTGCGGTAATGAGGTACGTACTATGATAACAAGGTAAGGTGGACGTTTCACATTGTCAGTTGGCAGCAAAACTTTTAGGAATCCTTAGCTTCGGTTGTCTCTGTTCTGTTGCATCTGAAAAGGAAGATAGACGGGGCGGTTTTTGCGCCAGGGGCGACGAAGGGGAATGGCTGAATGGAATGAAACCATTAGTCTGGGCTGATGGAGGCGTGTTTTTGCCGTACATCGGCACAGACCGACCGGAGGTAAGCCTGGAGGAGAACCGCCGCGGCGGCGGGGCGCCCGGATTTATGGGGTTTCTATGCGAAAAGCGGCTGAATCCGCCCGGATTTTATAGCTTATTGCCGGTTTTCAGTATAGGCCGCACCGGGGAGGCCTGCTTATATTACCCTATGAACGTTTAACCGGAGAATCCTGATGCATTCGATCATAAATCGGCACCGCACCGTCTTTTGCGCGCTTTTTACACTGACCACGCTCCTCGCCTCATTCGCGCTCCATGCCAACGGCCTGCGCGTTGACATCGACTACCTGAGCCCGGGCCGCACCGACATGTATACGCCGCGCTGGAACAACTGGGCGCCGGCAAGCGCTACGACCGTCAGCACCACGTTCGGCGCGATCGCCGTCACTTTCCGTAACGCAGGATCTTCGGGAACGGGCATCAAGTGCGGCTGGTACAAGGGGCTGCTCACCACCGGCGCCACGCTCACGGTCGACGGACTGACCATTGAAGGCGCGACAACCGGCGGCGCCATGGAGATGGCGGTTTCCGGGCTTTCGTCAGGCAAACACACCCTTGTCACCTGGCATAGCTTTTACGACAACGTCACCGGCAGCACCATGGATATCTCGGTCGACGGCACGGTCAAACTGAGCGGCATACGGGTCCCCACCCGCGTGGCAAACGATGTGGACGCGGTGCGCGCTTATGTGGAGTTTGACGTAATCGCTGGCAGGAACGTCGTGATCAAGTTCTCCTCCGGCAGCAACGTGGTACTCAACGGGTTTGAGATCGACGGCACCGACCCGGTAAAGAAAATCTCCAGGTTCACCCCGCTCGAAGGCGACGACCATTATGCAATGGAAAATAGCCTCAACTGGACCGCGGCATCGGGCGCTGCATCGCACGACGTCTATCTGGGTGAAGATTCCGCTGCCGTGGACAACGCTACCACCGGTTCGCCGGCGTACAAGGGCAATCAGACCTCTGTGAAATATACCCTCGCCAATCTCTCGACCTTCACGACCTATTGGTGGCGCGTTGACGAAAAATTCAGCGGCTCCGTCACCAAAGGCGACGTGCTGCCCTTCCGTGTCCGCCGGCTCGCCTTTCCCGGCGCCATGGGCTATGGCCGGTTCGCGCGCGGCGGCAGGGGAGGACGGGTGGTTGAAGTCACCAACCTCAGCGACGCGGGCGCAGGAAGCCTGCGCAACGCGCTTACCGTGGAAAAAGGGCCGCGCACCGTCATGTTCAGGGTGGGCGGCGTCATTCCCCTGAGCAGCAAACTCATCATTCCGAGCGACGGCGGGGATGTGTACGTCGCGGGCCAGACCGCGCCGGGCGACGGGATCTGCGTTACCCGCTGGGCAATGGGGCCGCTGGGCTCCAAAGACGTGATTATCAGGAATATCCGTCTGCGGGTCGGGGATTACGCCCAGGACGCCATGGACGGCATGGGCATGGCGTCGTGCGACCACTGCATCATCGACCACTGCTCGATAAGCTGGTCGGTTGACGAATCGTACAGCTCGCGCGGCGCGAAGAATATCACCTACCAGCGGAACCTTATCTCCGAAGCGCTCAACAACTCCGTCCACTTCAACGGCACCCACTCATTCGCCGCGTCGATAAGCGGAAAATACGGCAGTTTTCTGTTCAATCTCCACGCCCATTGCGGCGGCCGCAACTGGTCGCTCGCCGGCGGCATGGAGCAGGACGCCAAAACCTATGGCGGGTACGTGGAGATCGTGAACAACGTGGTGTACAACTGGCAGAACCGCACCACCGACGGCGGCGTACGGCAGTGCAATTTTATCGGGAACTACTACAAGGCCGGGCCCGCGAGCACGCTCATGCAGCTCGCGTCCATCGACGGCGACGAGCTCAATACCGGCGACATGCAGCGGGCGTATATCGTCAACAACAAAATGGTGAACGCCTCGGGCGGCATCGTGGTGGACCCGAATACCGACAACTGGAGCAAATGCATCTCCAAGTTCAATACCGTGGCAGAGGTCAGGAGCAATTCTCCGCTCTTTCCCGTGAGCGTTACGCCCATTACCGCCGATGCGGCGTATACCGAGGTGCTGGCCAATGTCGGTGCGACCAAACCGAAGCAGGACGCGATCGACGCCCGGATCATACGGGAGGTGCGCAACGGCACCTACACCTATACCGGCAGCAGGGACGGACTCAAAGGCATTATCGACGCGCAGACCGATGCCGGCGGCTATCCGACCATGGCGGGCGGAACCGCGCCTGCCGACGCGGACCGTGACGGCATGCCCGACGCCTGGGAGGTTGCCCACGGCCTCAACCCGAACAATGCCGAGGACCGTAACCATACCAACCTTTCGCTCGACAGCTACACCAACCTCGAAATGTACCTTAACGAGCTGGCAGGCGACCCGCTGCGCTGGAACACCACCGCACTACAGGCGCGCGAAACCGTGGCCCGCCCGCTTCCGGTTTCAATCGACCGCCGCGGGATACGGATCGATCTTCCCGCCGGCACCCGCGTAACCGTCGAACGGCTCGATCTTTCGGGGCGGCTCTTGGAGACGCTGCATGAGGGCATGTTGAAGCCGGATAAGGGTGTCATACCGCTTCACCGGAACCGCATCGCCGCCGCGTCAGCCACTCTTCTGCGCGTGCAGGCAGACGGCATGGAGCGGGTGGTGGCCGTGGTGAACGTTTGGTGATGCCCTTTGTGTAAAGGTTTCACCGGGTATCAGTGTGGCCTGTGTCTGAGAGACAGGTTCTGATGGTTTGCTAAACGAGGGACCTGCATCACCGGTGCAGGCCGCACCGTCACTATATTTCCACACTCAAACTGCCCGACGAGGTGCGCTGTGACCAACTGCTCGAGAACCTCCATACCGTTCGCCTTCGTGTTTCTGCTCTCCTTATCAACCGTGTCTGCCGCACCGCCGAACTTCGATTGTATCGGATTCGCTACCCGGAACGGAGGAACAAAGGGAGGGCAGGGCGGCCAGACCGTCACCGCAACCTCCTATTCCCAGTTGCTCTCCTACGCAGAGAACAGTACCTCGTACACCATCATGGTGCAGGGCACGATCTCAAACGGAAGCGCGGGAGGGCGCATTCGTGTCAAGTCCGACAAATCCATCATCGGCGTCGGAACCACGGCATTCCTGAGCGGCGTCGGCATCGATATAGCGAGTCAGAACAACGTCATCGTCCGGAACCTGAAGATCACCCTGGTCGGCGCCGCCACTCCGTCGAGCGTGAACGGCGGCGACTGCATCTCCATCAGCGGAACCAGCAGGAACATCTGGGTGGACCATTGCGAAATCTATTCCGAGGACCCGGCCAAACAGACCGACAAGGACAAGTACGACGGGCTTCTCGACATCAAGGGCCAGACCGGCTTCATCACGGTCTCCTGGAACTATTTCCACGATCACCACAAGGGAGGTCTGGTGGGCGCGGCCGACGACGACCTGTTCGCCGACCGGAAGATCACGTTCCATCACAACCACTATAAAAACGTCAAGCTGCGCATCCCGATGTACCGTGGTGCCACCGGCCATTTCTTCAACAACTACATTGTCGGCGCGACCGACGCCACCGAAATACGGGCCGGCACCTGCGTACGGGTAGAGAAAAACTACTATGAGGCCCTGCACTACTCCATCTATTCGCCCACCGACGCGCCGGGAAGCACCCAGAGGATCGACAATATCGAAGTCAGCCGCACCTCCAGGGCCTACCCGACCGATTGCACCGCCTCCATCCCGTACGCCTACGCCGGCGTGCTGACCACTACGACCGCGGATGTCAAGACAATCGTTCCGCACTACGCGGGAGTCGGAAAAATCGGAGATCCGACGGGTATCGCTTCCGGAGGAAACGCCCGGCGGAAACACCCCTTCGCCGGCGCCGCGATCGCGGGACCATCAGGGACGGTCCGGATGTTCGACCTCTTCGGGAAAATGGTCTTCGAAGGACGGTCGCTGCCACGGCCTCTTCCTGCCGGGGTTTTCATCCTGCACGAACGCACCGCCAAAAATCCGCATCTCGTGAGGTTTATTTGCGCTTCAAAGACTCCCTTGTTATCCTCACGGCACCAATCGAGCCAGCGTCCGTGAACCCGCTGTCCAAAAAACTCACGGACGGCTTTTCCACTCCCCTTTGCGGCAAAGGTCGGGGGTATACCAGTAAGAAAATGGCAAGAATATACTACCTGTCCATCCGTTATTCTAGGCAGGAGGGTTTTCCATGATCTGACCGTTGTTTTCTGAAAATTCCCGCAAAGGAGGCAGTGTATGCGAGTGCCACTACTTTTGGCGGTTTTTGTCTCTGTGACGGTGATATCCCCTCAAGCGCTGCCGGCTCAAACAAACCCTGTTCTTATTACTTCAACCATTGTCGATAATCTTCACGTTCCCTGGGAGATCCTCTGGGGACCGGACGACCGGGTCTGGTTTACCGAGCGCAGCGGCCGCGTCAGCCGGGTGAATCCGTCAAGCGGACAACGGGAGATCCTGTTGACCATCGGCACGGTATGGGAACAGGGTGAGTCCGGATTGCTCGGCATGGCGCTCCACCCGGCGTTTCAGGATACGCCGCAGGTGTTTGTCGCCTATACCTACCAGCGGAGCGGCCGGAGCTTTATGCGAATCGAGCGCTACGCGTATGCCGGAAGTGTCCTGCATTCTCCGGCGATCATTCTCGACAACCTTGCCGCGGGCACCATTCATAACGGTTGCCGCCTGCTTATCCTTCCCGATCGCACCCTGCTGGTGGCCACCGGCAACGCGGCCGGCGACAACAATCCGGCAAGTCCGTCGCTCGACACCTCCCGGCTTGAAGGGAAAATCCTCAGAATGAACCTGGACGGAAGCATACCCGCAGACAACCCCTTTCCAGGCAGCCTGGTGTATACCTACGGCCACCGCAATCCGCAGGGGCTGGTTCGGCTTCCCGACGGTACCCTGTTCATCTCGGAGCACGGTGCGAACACGGATGACGAGGTCAACCGCATTGTAAAGGGTGGAAATTACGGCTGGCCCGCGGTAAGGGGGTTTTGCGACCAGACGGCGGAACGGCGATACTGCGACAGCGCCCCGGTTGTCGAGCCGGTCAATGCGTGGACTCCGACCATCGCTCCCGCAGGCATCGATTTCTACGACCATCCGGCAATCCCGTCATGGCGTAACTCGCTGCTCCTGGTGACGCTCAAGGAACAGGACCTCAGGGTGCTCAGGCTGAACAACTCCCGTGACGCAATCATCGGCGAAATCATCCTGTTCAACAACCAGTTCGGCCGCCTTCGCGATGTGTGCGTCTCTCCCACCGGGGAGATATACCTCGCGACAAGCAACACCGACGGCAGAGGATCTCCAAAACCCGGGGACGACAGGATCGTTCGCGTCTCTCCGGCCGTGTCGGAGGCAGGTGCCGAATTTGACCGTACACCGCAGAAGGGCGCTGAATATACCGTGCTGATTACCGGGTCAACGCTGAAGGTACGGGGACCGCGGATCTCGGGGGGGCGCCTCGTCCTGTACGATCTCAGAGGAAAACCGGTACGGTCGATGTTTTTTTCGGCTGCCGCTGCGACCTACGGCGTGCCTGCCGTGCCGGGAGGAGCCTACGGTTACCGGATTATCCCTGACAACGGGGTTGTGGCAGGTGGAATTATTGTACTGCCTGGTAAATAACCGGACGGTTCGACGCCAGTATCCCGTGGCATGATAATTGATGTTTTATTCCAGGATGATCAAAACCGGAATTTTTAACCGCTTTCGAAAGGAGCGCCTATGGAAACGCCATCAACCATGCTGCCTCTCGGGACCGAGGCGCCGCCCTTTTCCCTTCCCGACGTCTCAGGTGCTGTTGTTTCGCTCTCCGATTTCAGAGAGGCGCCGGCCCTGCTCGTGGTATTCATGTGCAACCACTGCCCCTATGTAAAGCATATCCGGGAAACAATGGTCGGGATTATCAGGGAGTACCAGGAAAAAGGCCTTGCTGCCGTGGGAATCAACGCAAATGACACCGATACGCACCATGGCGACCGGCAGGAGTATATGAAACAGGACGCGGCAACATTCCATTACACGTTCCCCTACCTCTTCGATGAAACGCAGGTGGTTGCCAAAGCCTACCATGCGGCCTGCACGCCGGATTTCTTTTTATTCAACAAGGGGAATAAACTGGTGTACCGGGGACAGATGGACGACAGCAGGCCGGGGAACGGGATACCGGTTACGGGCAATGACCTTCGCGCCGCGCTGGACGCGGTCCTTCAGGAAAAAAAGGTACCGGTAGAACAGAAACCGAGCAGGGGTTGTAACATAAAATGGAAACCGGGAAATGAACCATGGTATTTTCCGGTGCATCAACCAGGAATATGAAGCGGCCTTGAGGAGGGCTCCGTGATAGCACTGATAAGCGATATTCACGCGAATTTTGAAGCGCTCTGCGCGGTAATGGGCGACATTAAAAACCATGAGGTCGATGTCGTCCATTGCCTTGGCGACATCGTCGGCTACGGACCTGATCCGGAAAAATGTACCGACCTGGTCATGCAGGAGACGCGGATATCAATACTGGGTAACCATGATTTCGCGCTGTTAAACGTTCCGATCGGATTTAACCCTATTGCCGCAGAGGTCATCAGAAAAACCCAGGACATGATGCGTCCGGGAAAAACCGACGCCCGCCCAAAAGGCTTTGCAGAACGGCAGTATTATGCCTGCATGACTCGGGAAGCCGTACCCCGATGCATCATCATGGAGCGTTCGAAACCCGAGCGCTGGGAGTTTATGAAAACCCTGCCGGAAAAAAGCGAACAGGGAGACGTCCTCTATGTCCACGGGTCGCCGCTGGATCCTGTTTTTGAATATGTCTTTCCCGACCTTTTTGAAACGACCTGGGACCCGCACCGCCTCCAGAAGCTCTTTGCTGAAGTGCGGCGGGTCAGTTTCTGCGGGCACACCCACATTCCGTGTGCCATTGATTCGGACATCGAATGCCTCTATCCGCCGGAATGCGACTACCACCTTGCTCTCGATCGTCACAAAAAATATATCATCAATATCGGCTCGGTCGGTCAGCCGCGCGACAAGGATAACCGGGCATGCTACGTGTTATTCGATGAAAAAGAGTGGAACATCGAATGGAGACGGGTACCCTACGATATCGAATCAACAGTCAGAAAATCCGATGCGCTGTGCGGAGAGGGCAATTGGTGCGGAGCGAGGTTACGATTGGGAAAATAAACGTGCCTTCCTCCCGCTCGATTGACGAAAGCGGCGCCCAGCCCCCTTTTCACACATGGCGCACTGAAAACGCCTGTGAACGGCGCAGAAGTCTTTCAAGAAGCAGCAAATCGGACTTGAACAGCAGTACCATCGAAAGGAACAATCTCCGCGGGGCCTCCTCTCCGGCTTTCCGGGCGAGTCCAAGGTAGCGGCAGTAGTTTTCGAATTCCAGCTTCCTGGCCAGAAGCATCGCATCAGGCAGTGAGGCCAGCGCATCGAGTCCGTGGTCGGGAGCGACGGTGCAGACGGAAAGGCTCTCGTTCTCCGATGGAGTCAATGGCAACCCCTCATACTCCTGCGAAAGCCTCCGCATTCCACGGTTTTTCCGCTGCGCCATAATGGCGTAAAACCGCTGCGTCCTTTCGCCGGTTGCTTTGCTCATAAGGGAGACGTAGCGCTCCCGTTTCTCCGCGCACTCCCGGCTCACGGAATATCTGATAAATTCGAGATCCGTCCTCATGCGGATTTCCCCAAACCTTTACCACCGGTTCCTTCTCAGCGCTCCAGCATTTCAAGCACCGCCATGTGGTGCGGATCGTACTCCTGCCATTCCGCTTTCTCATCATCGGGGTGGCGAATGGTGATTTTCCTGTTTTCGACATTGAACGCGATAACGCTCGCCGGGTGTATCAGAAACACGCGGGAATCCATGGTTTTAAGAAACAGGAACCGTATCTCCCATGTTTCAGTATCCACCAGGAAATCACTGACGCTACCCCGATACGCCAGGTTTTCATCGATGATCGAGCTGTCTTTCAGGATCCGTGTCGAGCGCAGATGCAGGTCGTCCGGTTTTCCGCTCTCCGAGGGCGTAGGCACGTTCTGGTGCATTCCCCACGAGACTTCAGGTAAACGGGGATCCGCTGCGATGGTACTGACAATATCCCGTTCCTTTTGAATCGCGACCGGCGGCGTGGTTTCCGCGCCAGGACTCTTGCGGATCAACTCCCGGGTTGTCCGTGCTTCTATGAATTTCTTGCGCCAATCCGCATGCCCGAGGATATCAGGTACGATCAGGACTTTCCTGCCCGGCAGCCAGTTTCCCAGGTCAACCACCACATTATGGATTTTCCAGGATTCATCGTTGAAATAAAAATCATCGATCCGGCCCAGGGAGCCGTCCTTCGCATGGATATGAAACCCATGCAGGGAATTCGCCAATACCAATGGTCTGATGTTGTGCATAACAGCCTCCTTTTACTTTTTTGTATTTGAATCGAAAAACGTTTATCCGCTCCAGGAAAATGTCTCATACATACTACGCAGCAAAAACCATACAATTGATAAAAATTTCACCTCCGGCTGAAACGTCCTGTTTAATCGGTCAAAATCACCGCCCCCCTGAGAACTGGTTTAATCAAAAAATTATCACTTCTGATAATTGATTCGCAAATGTAAGAAAAATAGGCGGCGACTAGTATTTCACCGAACATCCGTAGGATACGGTTACTTTTGGGGATACCGGGTTTCCCGCCATGGATTCATCCATTGCGGCCACGACATAATTATGCGCGGTCGCGATATCCGCCTTGTCGGTCGAAGGTTTGTCATCAATTGCACCCGCATATATGAGGATGCCCTGCGGATCGACCACAAACAGGTGAGGCGTGGTCTTTGCTCCGTACAAGCGGCCGACCGTACCATCTGCATCGATCAGGTAGGCGGTGTGACGCGCCTTATAGTTGTTTATTCTCGCCTGTATCGTTTTTGAATCAAGGTTTCCCTGCTTGCCCGGCGCCGACGAGCAGATGGAAAACCATGCCGCCCCCTTGCCTGTAGAGGTTTTCTGCAACCGGGACATGTTTCCCGATTCGTAGTGCTTTTTAACAAACGGGCAGTCGAAATTGACCCACTCAAGAACGACATAGTTGCCGCGGTGCTCGTTGAGCGAATGCCGGTTGCCCCGGAGGTCGGTCAAGGTGAAATCCGGCGCCACCGAATCCATCCTGGCGGCAGGAAATTCCTGTGCAAAAGACGGCGCCGCCGTAAAAAGCGCGATTGCAAAGATATTCATCACACGCATCTACTCCTCCTTTGAAATGGTCAGGATTTCTCAGCCTGCACGAATATGGCCGCCGGGAAATCCTTACTCCGACGGTTTTTAATAACCAGCAAGCCACGGACCAAGCCAGGTTCTTCCCCCTGCATGGTCGCTCGTACCAACGAGATCACGATTCTCTCCTTTTTCTGCCTGACCTCCTGCCTTCCGGAGTAGTCAAACAGACCCTGGGTTACCGGAAAAAAGACTACCTCCCCTTTTTGAAACATATCAATTCCCACAGGAACATAGAGTTCGATACGGTGATTGTCCGTATAATGCCACGTCCCCGAAATCACGGTATCGCTGCGGGGGACTTTTCTCCGGGCCTTTTCAAAAAATATCTTTGTTTTTTCGTCCACCCGCTGTTCTGAAGGAGGTTCGCCGACCGGCAGCGTCAATCGGACCGTATCGGAAAACTGAATGCACTCTTCTTTGCAAAGTAGAAGGTTGATACCCACACCGAGCGCCACTGAATCCCGCATTCCTCGGGATGGTGGATTGAGCGTTGCGAGGAAAACAGCCTGCCTCGTAAAACCGAAAGAAACGATTCCCTTTGCTTCAAACCGCTCCGGGACAGGGAGTTCCAATGGTGATAGCCGCCACCCGGACGGAATATGCCAGGTTACATCAGGCGCAAGCCCCGCATCACCGGGATTATGCCAGTAGGTATACCATCCCTTTCCCAGGTTTATCTCAATTGCCAGGTGAACCGGTTTTCCGGGAACCACCGTGCCGGATTCAGTTATCATCCGCACCCTAGCCGGATCGCCGGTCCGGCCGGAGTCCCTTCCCGGTATGCATGAAATAAAAAAGGACAGGAGCAGGGCCAATAGCAATGCGTTGAACAGGGTCATGAACAACAGGTATAACCATTGCCGCCGCTTGAATGGTCGCATGAGGTCCTCCCTTTGCCGGTACCTTACCTGTCGCTATAGTATCCGGTCATACCGCGCGGTTATTTTAAACCAATGCCGGAATTGGGGTGTAAACAACGATTAATCGATTTGACCGGTCGGAAGAGCCACGGCCTTTGACCATGGGGCAGGGGAAACGTCGCTGCTTTGCGGCATCTCAGGATTTCTCTTCGATAAGGCTCCCCAAAATGACATTTTTAGTGATTTTGGGTGGTGTCCTTAAGCAGGCAGGCTCATTTTTTGCTATAATCGTACGTGTGGACACCCCATAAAAATCAGGCATTACTTCAATAACGAAGAGGTGATATCCCGTCGTCTTAAAAGGAGAATGGTCAAATGCAGCCAAGAGGTCCTTTAATGGTTGAGCACCGCCTTATCGAGCGTATGATTTCATTGATCGATAAAGAGGTAAAAAGAATAGAAAAGACCAATGAGGTAAACCTGACCTTTATCGATACTGCCGTTGATTTCATCCGAATGTATGCCGATCGGACGCACCATGGCAAAGAAGAGGAGATTTTATTCAGGGACTTGTCAAAAAAAACTCTTTCTGATAACGATGCCGTTATTATGAACGAACTGATTAAGGAGCATACCATTGGTCGTGCCGCGACGGCGGAGCTTGTTACCTCGGCAGCAGCGTATCAAAAGGGTGAAAGGGCAGCATTACCATTAATCATAACTAACCTGCGGAAGTTCGTTGTTTTTTACCCCGAACATATTGAAAAGGAAGACAAGGTCTTTTTCCCTTCGTGTATGAAATACTTATCAGAATCAGAGAAACAATCAATGCTTAACGAGTTCTGGGAATTTGACCGGAAAATGATTCACTTTAAATACCAATCGGTTGTTGAATCTATTGAAAAACAGATGTCCAACCAGGCAATCACAACGACCTCATCTTTTTCTGCCCAGGCCCGTAAATAACCGAAAGACATAAAAATTGTCAAGGAGAGATACCCCTATCAATGGGAGGAGGTAACATGAAATCAAGTCTGAGGTTCAATCCCTATTTGAATTTTGACGGCAACACCGAAGATGCGTTTCATTTTTACCAGTCGGTTTTCGGCGGTGAGTTCAGTTCGGTGCAGCGATTCAAGGACATGCCGGCATCAGACCGGCCAATACCGGAAAAGGAGGCAGGGAGGATCATGCACATCGCCCTGCCGATAGGCAACGGCACGATCCTGATGGGCAGTGACATTTCGGAAAGCATGGGTCAGACCCTGGTCGAGGGAAATAACGTATACCTTTCACTGCATCCCGATACTCTGGAGGAGGCGCAGCGGCTGTTCAAAGAGCTTTCATCCGACGGGAACGTAGAGATGCCTCTCGAAAAAATGTTTTGGGGCGACTGGTTCGCGTCTTTCGCCGACAAGTTCGGGATTCGGTGGATGGTCAATTACGAAGAAAAAAAGGAACAATGAAAAGCATATGCGCCATCGTTGTTCCGGGGCTGGGAGCGGACCGGTACGGGTGTATGCTTTTTCCGATGGTCGTCGCTGATCGCAGCGCGCAGCAAAACAGATCCTCTGTTCGGCATTAAAATCCAAAGAGTAGTCGATCAAAGAATAGTTGATAAAGGAAATATGCATTATTATTTTTATAAACGACCGGTGAAATTCGTATCATGGCGAATGGAGAGATATCGTTACTATGAAAGGATCAGCTATCGATTCCCCGCCTCCTGGCCGCGCGGCAAGCCCTGAAAGCAAGCCGGTTTCCCGATTGAAGTTCAATGAAAACCGTGATTTTCAAAAAACCCTCAGGCAAAGGATCGACGCGTTTTTTCAGGAAACCGGCAGGCGTAAACGCGACTGCTGGCAGATGTACCTGAAAACCGCGGTTGTCCTCACCCTGTCCACGACGGTATATGTCGCGCTGGTGTTTTTTACCCATGATTTGTGGCAGGGGCTGGCGCTTGCCATTGCGGTCGGGTTGACCACCGCGCTCATCGGGTTCAATATTCAGCACGATGCCGGGCACGGCGCCTACTCCAACCGCCCCGGGATCAACATGCTGATGGCATTGACAATGGATATGATAGGCGGCAGCTCCCATGTTTGGCACGTGAAACACGGTGTGGTGCATCACACGTATGTCAACATCACCGGCTGGGACAACGACATTGCGGCCGGCGTTCTCGGACGGCTCTCCCCGCACCAGAAACGCCGCTGGTTCCACCGTTTCCAGCACTGGTACTTCTGGCTGTTATACGGGCTCATCGCAATCAGGTGGCAGCTGGCGGATGATTTCCGCACGGTCATCACCGGCCGCCAGGGAAGGCATCTGTTTCCCCGGCCCAAAGGCGGGAACCTTGCGCGGTTCATCCTGGGAAAGCTCCTGTTTTTTTCCATTGCGTTCGGCATACCGATGTTTTTTCATGCATGGTGGGCGGTCGTGTTCTACTACGCCGTGGCGGCCATCACCCTGGGCGCAACGCTCGGTATCGTGTTCCAGCTTCCGCACTGCGTTGAAGCCGCGGCATTTCCCCTACCGCTACCCGGAACAACTACCATGGAACTACCCTGGGCAGTGCATCAGGCAGAGGTTACCCTTGACTTTGCGCAAAAAAACCCGGTCCTGACCTATTTTCTCGGGGGTTTGAATTTCCATCTGGAACACCACCTGTTTCCCATGATCTGCCATATCAACTACCCGGCCATGTCGGGTATCGTCGCTGCGACCTGCAGGGAATTCGGCGTACGGTATCAGGCACATCCGACCTTTCTGAGCGGTGTTGCCGCGCACTACCGGTGGTTGAAAAAAATGGGGCGGCCGCTACAACCCGTTCCCCTGCCGGGAAGTTGATTTTTTTCCGGTTACCGTCGCAACGCTTTTCTCACCCGGGCCGGGTGCAGAACGATCCTGCTTGAAGGAACAGGTATCAATAAATGGTGATCATACTCTGCCTCACGGCGTTTGGAGCCTCGCTGGTGACCCTGTTCTCGGGATTTGGCCTGGGAACCATACTGCTTCCCGTATTCGCGCTGTTCTTCCCCTTGCCGGTCGCCATAGCCGCCACAGCCGTTGTTCATCTTTTTAACAACCTGTTCAAAGCCTTTATTGTCGGGAAACACGCCGACAAAAGGGCGGTGGTTCAATTCGCGATCCCGGCTTCGGCTGCCGCGGTTGGGGGAGCGTTACTGCTCAAGTCGCTCGAAGGCCCGGAAGCCATAGTGAATTACACAATAGGCGATACCAGTTTTGAAATCATCGCGATCAATTTTTTGATCGGGGCCCTTATCGTTGTTTTTGCCCTGATGGAGCTTTTACCCCAGACCAGAAAGCTGTCGTTCCCGCCTCAATATCTGCCGATCGGCGGTATTCTTTCAGGGTTTTTCGGCGGACTTTCCGGATTGCAGGGAGCGCTTCGATCGGCATTTCTGATTCAGGCGGGATTGAGCAGGGATCAGTACATCGCTACCTCGGTCGTTTCGGCAATCCTCGTTGATGCAAGCAGGCTGCTCGTTTATGGGCTGGCTTTTTACACCACCCGGTTCGACCTCATCACCGGTGATATGCAGTGGCTGATTGTCGCGGCCACGCTCTCGGCCTTTGCAGGCGCCTTTGCGGGGAAACGGCTCCTGAAAAAAGTATCCATCGATTCCGTTCAAAAAATCGTCGGAGTGATGCTTGTTATCATTGGAACAGGCTTGGCCCTTGGTGTTATCAAAATTTGAAAGCCGTGTCAGGTCGAAGGCAGGTTTGATCCGGAATTCGGCTGGTCGATAACCATTCAAAGGGAGGATGGGTAGCAATAAACGGATTTGTGCTTCAGGCATGGTATGAAGGCATGTGATTTGCTTCGTTTCTAAGCGACTTGAAAAGGTTTCCCTTTCCTGTTTAATGCCCGGCGACAACCTCAAACAAGAGGAGTAAACCATGAACACAACGATTTCCGGAATACTGGTCGTCCTTCTTGCCTGTTCGGTCCAGGGAAAACTGGTGAAAAACGAGATAGAATACAAACTCGACACGGTATCGTTCAAAGGGTACCTGGTATGGGACAATGCCGCAACGGGAAAGCGGCCGGGCATGCTCCTGGTGCATGAATGGTGGGGTCTCAACGACTTTGTGAAGGACAAGGCGGACGAACTCGCAAAAATGGGGTATATCGCTTTCGCGGCCGACCTGTACGGCAATGGCCGTACCACTGCCGATCCGCAGATAGCGGCTAAAATGGCGGGCGAGG
>JAFGOU010000365.1 GCA_016926315.1 Chitinispirillaceae bacterium | reverse complement strand
TGCGCGGAGAAAACCGTCTCGATCGGAGATCCTCCGCCGTCACCTGAGTTCAGCATCGACAAGATTGATGAAAACAACATCGTCTTCAGCGTGACGTCGGCCGAGGGATTCATGGTCAACTGGGACTTCGGAAACGGATCGCTGTCGCAAAAAGAAATCGATACCATGTACTATCCGTTTGCGGACAGTTATACGGTAAAGTTGACCGTTTCCAACAGGGGTGGCGCCACCACCACCCGGGAAACAGTTGTCATAGAGGAAACCGATCCGGCGATCTGCGCCAACCAGTACTACACGTATATATCGGGAGGGTGCGATGTAGAGAGTAAGACGTGGAAAATAGCTGATGCGGACAGCGCACTTGCCAACGGTCCTCCGGCACCTAAAGATGCCAATGGAAACGGTATCAGCAGTTATAACGACCCTGTTTCGTTCTGGTGGAAATCCTCGAAAGAGACTGATCCTCCCGTTCCTCCTTCAGGCGCTCTGGATGATGAATACGTCTTTGGACTCAGGGGCTTCACCTATAAAAATGATTGCAACGGCGATTTTTACTTCAACTGGCAATGGTGCAACAAGCTGTTCGGCACCCAGCAAAATACTTACAAGGATACGGTGCATGCCTATATCCCGAACAATCCCGCCACATGGGTACTCGACGTGGATACCACAACCCCGGAGGATACCATTCTAGGCGGTACCGTTGTCCGACAACGTTTTTTCACCGACAGCGCGACCGGGAAGAGGTTTAATCTGATTCTTACATTGTCAAACGATAATTACCTGGGTTATTGCAGCGGCACCAGCATCTATCAGATACTCAAAATAACCCCGGACACGATGTACCTCCGACATGAACTGGTCGAGACCGATCCGAAAAATGCGTCCGCAACCGGCGCTAATCGATTGGAATGGAGATATCTGCGCCTGGTGACAAAAGAGTGAATTATATCGTGTGCCGATATGTTTGCTCCGGTTGATTTTGAGAGGAACCGGTGTGTGAGACCGAATTTTGATAATCCCTACCAAAATATATTGCCGTAGATAAGGAGTCCCGGATGAAACGATTCATCAGCGTATTCGGACTGCTGATTATCCCCGTGTCACTCTCCTTTGCCCAACAGCGCGACATGGAGAACGAAATAAAACGCGCCCGCAAAGAGCTCATGCAGCTCCAGACCGAGCGGGAAAAGAACCGGCTGGACATGGCAAAGGATCAGACCGAGTTCAAGGAATACACAAAACGCACGGCCGAGCGCCTGGCTGCGGTTAAAAACGAAACCGCCGCCGTCAACCAGCGGATCACCATACAGCAGCGCAGGAACGATTCGCTTGCCGCGCTTGTCAATGCCGCCAATGCACAGGCCAGGCAGTTCGAGATGAGCCAGGATGCGATGCGCGAGAGGCTCGCCCTCTCGTGCGACCGGATCATCGCCGATCTTAAGAACATTCCGCCGATGGTGCGGCAGAATCTGATCGCATCGGCTGCACTCCTTAAAAACGAGCTCAGGAATAAAAGCGTCGACAACGTGGAGGCGCTCAATCGGATGCAACAGATCCTCATCCGTGCCGAGGAGGTGACCGGGAGCATTCAGGTTTCGCAGGAATCATCGCCGATCAGTGAAATCCGCGGAACGGTGTATCGTCTGCGGATCGGAACTTTTTTCGAAGCCGTCGTGAATATCAAGGGCGACGAGTGCGCCGTCTGGCACGGGGCGGACAGTACGGGATGGAAAACGATAGACGATCCGGGTGTTGCGGCTGAACTGCTCAAGGCCGCCACCATTCGGGAGGGTAAATCAATGCCTGAGTTCGTCACGCTTCCCCTCGTGGCCGGAACGGGGAAAGGCGGTGCGCAATGAGGATGCTCCTTATAGGCGCGCTCGCGCTGGTCATCACGGCAACGGCCCATTCACGCGAAAAGAAAAAGGACCCGCTTGCAATTGAACTTGAGAAAATAAACGAACTCCTCGAAGGCGTCCGTGACTCCCTGGAGACGGAAATAGCGGCACGGTACACCTTTAAACAGCATACCGTTGAGCAGCGTGAAACCGACAAGGAGGAGTATGAACGCCTGAGAGAAAAACAGGAAATCGCCCTTACCGGTCTGTCCAAAATCAAGGAAGAGGCCCTGGTGAAGGAACAGAACCTGGGTGAAGCGGCCAACAACGCTAAGGAGAAAAAGGAAGAATGGGCCCTGGTCAAAAACAGCTTTGATGAAATGATGCAGAAGGAGGCTGACGGCATTGTCGAGGCGTTCCCGATAGACCTTGAGCGCCGGCAGGGAGCGCTGGAGGAGGTGAGGCGCCGCTTTCGGGAGAAGGGCGACCCGATCAACGGGTGGGACGATTTCCTCGACTACCGGATCAGTGCGATGGTCGCAGGAAGGACCGTAGCGATCGTGCAGGAAAAGCTGCTCCCCGACGACGGGATCGCGCGGACACTCTCAATCGCGCGATTCGGAAACGTATTCGCCTACTGCATGGACTCCGCACAGCAAATCTATATGATCCGTCAGACCGGGCGCCTCGGCGCCGACCGTTTCGCCATAGAACCTGTCCTGTCGCAGGAATTGCAAAAGTTCATTCTCGAAGCTCTTCCGCAATGGATACAGGAGAACAGGGTATCGGGGACGGTCATGACCGAAGTCATGCAGAACGAGCAGGCCAGACTGCTTGTCGCCGGAAAGGAAAGAACGCCGTTTCAGAAATTTAAATCCCAGATAATATCCGGCGGATGGGTCATGATCCCGCTGCTGATGCTTCCCCTCTGGATTCTGGCACTTGTTTTTCAAAAATTGCTGCAACTCTGGTCGCGGCACAGGAGATTCTCCAAACAACTTGCCGCCGCCTTTTCACTCATTGACAATCAGGACATCGGAGGGGCTCTTGCCTATGCGAAGTCGAACAAGGGGTTGATGGCACGTATTCTTGAGGCATGCCTTGAATCGCCGAAAAGGCGTGACCTCGCCGAAAACACGGTACGCAAACTGATCATGCAGGAAACCCCCGTTCTCAACCGCAATCTCAATACCCTGGCGGTCATTGCGGGCGCGGCTCCCCTGCTCGGCCTTCTCGGGACGATCAGCGGCATGATCGCCCTGTTCGCGGCGGTAACCTATTACGGCACCGGCGATCCCAAGTTTCTCGCCGGCGGCATCTCCGAGGCGCTCGTCAC
>JAFGOU010000364.1 GCA_016926315.1 Chitinispirillaceae bacterium | reverse complement strand
CGTGAAATCGGAAGGATTATGCGAAAGTTTGAATGGAAAGGCCCGAAAGAATTAATTTTTTAACGCGTGGCGAAAATCGCTGTTAATGAAAAAACCGCGCCGATCCGATATAATGGAGGTGAGGGTCATTCCCGCTCCCAAAGGATCGTTGTAATGTACGAAAACCCCCAGTATCTGACCCCTGACGGTTACCGGCGCATGTCGAAGAATCCGGTCAAGCCCGTCGCTCGCGACCCCAATACCGCCCTGGCGCTCATCCGTAAAAAGAAATCCGACCTCCTGCCCAAACGGTCCTTTTCCGAATCCCCCTCCGGTAAAAAGCCCGTTTTAAGTGAAGAAGCGGCAAAGGCGATTGCCGCGGCGATAAGCGGAATGTTGAGAAAATAAAGGGTTTTCCCAGCAGGGCCTGAGGATCGATATTTCCACCTGCAACAGCATCAAATCATCTTGACATCATGATGCTCTGATGCTATATTTAAGATATGCGAACGACAATCACCATAGACGACGACATTCTGTCCGCTGCCCATACTCTTTCTATAGAGCGTAAAATTTCCATGGGGCACATTATCTCCGAGCTTGCGCGAAAAGGGCTCCGGTCCGGCACTGTCCGTTATTCTATCCCGGGGCCGGACGAACTGCCTGTCTTCAGCGTGCGCGAAAACGCTCCGCCGATCACCCCGGCAATGATACAATCAGCCGAAGATGAGCAATAATGGTATACCTTCTTGACATAAATGTTCTCATCGCCCTTGCCTGGCCTTCACACATCCATCACGCCGCAGCCCGAAAATGGTTTGCTCAAAAGGGGGCAAAAGGGTGGGCAACCTGCCCCATGACCCAATGCGGATTTGTGCGGATTTCCGCCAATCCAAAAATTATCGCTGATGCGGTGTCCCCGCATGAGGCGCACACTATGCTGTCGGCAATGACAAGCCACAAAGGCCATACCTTCTGGCCTGATTCTATTGATCTCACCCACGAACAATTCAACTCACTGGTTATTGCAGGTCATCGTCAGGTGACCGATGCTTATCTTCTTCTCCTCGCTGCATTGAAAAAGGGATTGCTGGCCAGCTTTGACCGATCGATTGTTCATCTGCTTTCCAGTAAAACGGGTGAGTCGGCACCGGTGGAACTCCTTCATACCCCAGATACCGTCATGTAGTATTTTTTTCCCGCCATGTTCCTCGTATCTTTCTACCGTTTCTACTTCGCCCTGATTGCCGGCGCGGCAACGTATTTCCTGCTTTTCCCCAACCTCTGGCTCAGCATCGTCATAGTGATCGCGGTCAGGACCATCTGGCTCCTTGTCGAGCGGTTTGTGGAGAAGCTCGCCATCGACCGTTCGTTTGAGGAGCACCGGACCGCGTTCAAGGAGCTGTACGGCCCGTACGGCATCCGTCTTATCAACAAGGCGGAGTCAAACCCTTCGGTCAAACGAAGTCTTGCCGAAGTTTTCACCCCGAACCTTAAAAAGCTCCGGGAGAACGTCAAAACCCTCGAAACCATGGATGTTCTCTTTAACGCGGGCATGCGGCCCGACGGCGACTCGTGGCAGCTCCATGACCTCAAGCTGAAGTACGGGAAGCACCGGCTGGAGCAGGCGGGATGCAGTGGCGGGGAAAAGCACAAGAGAAACGGCAAACGGTAATTGTCGGAGAAAATTCAATCTTCAGGCGGCGAAACGAAGAAGCTCCAGATCGATTCCCGGACGGGCGGCCTCGTTGGCGCGACGGAGCAACGTAGCGCTCGTATCGGCGGAAACATATTCCTCTCCACAATTATTGCAGATGTCCGCCGGCACATTCCTGAACACCAGGGTTGAAGCATTTTTTTCAAGTGCGATAGTGACAAACCCGGCGTCAGTAGTACCATTTCTGCACACGGCGCATTTCATTGGCATACCCTCTTTGGTGCACTGAAAAACTCTTGGGTTTCTTCCCGATAATTTCATGCAACATCTGGAATTGTTCCATTCCTTAATTATAGTATCCGCCGCAGTTTTGCCGAGGTCTTCACCGAACATCAAAAACCCCGGTAATTGGTCAAGGTGCTCAAATACATGACATACGTTTCAATGCGGGCATGACGCAAGGGCACAACGTATTTTTTCAAATGAAACTGCAATAATAACGCGTTCGCAGCTTCACGAACGGATTCCGTCACCTTTTAATCATAAAGTTACCGACAATGCCCACCATGACCCGAATTGAGCAGGCGCGCGCAGGAACCATAACCGACGAGATCAAACAGGCCGCCTCCCGTGAGGCAATGACCCCGGAAAAAATGCGGTCAGGCGTCGCGGACGGTTCCATCGCGCTGGTAAAAAATACCCTGCGTTCCATACCCGCCATGGCCATTGGCGCCGGAACGCGCATCAAGGTCAACGCCAATATCGGCACCTCCTCGGCAAAATCCGACATCACCGAAGAGATTGAAAAGATGCAGGTCGCCATCCGCCACGGCGCGGACGCGATCATGGACCTTTCCACCGCCGGCGACCTTGCCGCCATCCGCAAAGCCATCATAGGCGAGTGCACGATCCCGGTCGGTACCGTACCGCTCTACGAGATGGCCGACGTGGCGCGTAAGAAATCCAAATCCATCCTCGACCTGACTGCAGACGACATGTTCGCGGTCATCGAGGAGCACTGCCGCCAGGGCATAGATTTCCTCACGCTCCACTGCGGCGTCAACCGCCAGACGGTCGCCCGGTTCAAGGAGGTCAAACGGCTTGCCGGCGCCACCAGCCGCGGCGGCACCATCATCATGGAGTGGATCCACCACAACAACCGCGAAAACCCGCTCTACGAGCAGTACGACCGGTTGCTCGACATCCTCAAGGAAAACGACGTTGCCGTCAGCCTCGGCGACGGGTTCCGGCCGGGCGCGCTCTGCGACGCGACCGACCGCGTGCAGATCGAGGAGCTCTCGGTGCTCGGGGAGCTGGTCAAACGCGCCCGCGGGCAAGGGGTCACGGTATTTGTTGAAGGACCAGGCCATGTGCCGATCAACCAGATAGTCGCCAATATCCAGGTGCAGAAAACCCTGTGCGACAACGCGCCGTTCTACGTGCTCGGGCCGCTTGTTACCGACGTATCGCCCGGGTATGACCATATTTCAGGCGCCATTGGCGGCGCGATCGCGGGCATGGCCGGCGCGGATTTCCTCTGCTACGTTACCCCTGCCGAACACCTGCGCCTGCCGTCGATCGACGACGTGCGCGAAGGGGTCATTGCCTCACGCATCGCCGCCCACGCGGCAGACATCGCGCGCGGGTTTCCCGGCGCGCGGGAGTGGGACGACGCATTGACACGCGCAAAAATCGACCTCGACTGGGAGCGGATGCTGTCGCTCTGCATCGACCCGGAAAAAGCGCGCGCCTGCCGCGCATCGCTGCCGCCCACCGACGACGGCACCCTGTGCAGCATGTGCGGAGAGTTCTGCGCGATAAAGAGGTCTAAGGGGATTAACTAGCTTCTGTCCGAAAAATCCGCCTGCTGCTGTCACACCGGCAGAGGCCGGTATCCAGAAGGGAGATGCCTTTACGGGCTTTCCACGAATAGACTCCGGCCTTCGTTCCCTTCGTCAGGCTAAGGGAAAACTTTCTTATAACAGGTCGCCGGTGTGACGGTGAGCATTCAATTTTGACAGGTTCCTGCGGCCGCCTTCCATCGCCCCTGACGCAAAATCAAAACAATGAGATCTCCAACATTCCGCCTTGACCTCCTCCTGTCGCCGCAACAATATGATGCGGCCATTGCCCTGGTTGCCCTTCCGGGACTCTTGGGATGCGAAGAGAAACAGGAGCCTCCCCATGTCCGCCTGACCGCGCATTTCAAAACCGAACAGAGCGCCCGGGAAGCGCGCGACCGGGTCGCCGCCGTTATTCCGGAACCGGACCTCACCATCACCCGCACCGAGCCGCAGGACTGGAACGCGAAGTGGCGGGAGTCCATGAAACCCGCCTGCATCGCCCGCGGGTACTATGTCTCTCCGCTCTGGCTCCCGCCTCCGGCAACCGCGCGCCACTGGATCAAGATCGAGCCCAAGATGGCGTTCGGCACCGGCCACCATGAGACCACCCGTCTTGCGGCCCGGGCGATCATCTCCATGCGACCCTGGTTGCGTGGCAAACGGGTACTCGACATCGGCACCGGCTCGGGCGTGCTCTGCTTTGTCGCTGACCGGTGCGGCGCGGCATACTCGCTCGGCATCGAGATCGACCCGGACTGTTGCGAAAACATCGCGGAAAACCTGCGGAACAATCCGCCTGCCGGTCGCATAGCGTTCTGCATCGGATTGACAGACTCCCTGAAGGTCACCGACGCTTTCGACCTCGCGGTCATGAACATGATCCTCACCGAATCCGCTCCCCTTCTTTCCCGTGTGGCACGCCTTCTTGACCCGGCGGGACTGCTCATTTGGTCCGGTATATTGCAAAGCGAGCGCCGGGAAACCATTGCCCTGGCTGAACCCCACGGTCTGCGCCTCACCGCTGAAAAAACGGAACATGAGTGGTGGTGCGGACGGTTTGTGAGGGCATGAATATTCCGGGATGGCCTGCATCCACCTGTGCACGAAAGGTCGGATCACCAGTAATATCATGGCGTTGAAGCACGAAGTGCGGTAACCGGCAGACATGATGAAACCTCATAAAAAATCAGAATTGACATTACCATACATTCTAGGTACTATCTAGTGTCTGTCCGAAAACCCTATCAGTCACAAGGCCGTCATTCCGGCGAAAGCCGGAATCCAGTTTTTCTGGCTGAATTCGCTAGCTGGATACCGGCTTTCGCCGGTAT
>JAFGOU010000363.1 GCA_016926315.1 Chitinispirillaceae bacterium | reverse complement strand
TGACGCCGCTCGTCAGGTCAACTGCATCAGCGGAGCAGGCATCCATTATTCGCTGTATGCGGGAAAACTCGCCGGCACCTGCACTGCCAAAGCTTTTTCAGCGGACGGTACGCCCAATCCCGACGCATTGCGCCGGTACGAAACCCAGTGGCGCAAGACCTATGGCAGGCAGCAGGAGCGCTCCTTTGCGCTCAAAGAGTTTGTTCTGAACACAGACGACGCCTTCCTTGACCGCATCGCCTTATCACTTGCCAAGGAGCCGCCCGAAAAGATGAACTACCTGCGCGTGTTCATGAGAACGTTTGCGAAAAAACCGCTCCTCCTAGTGAAAGCGATCAGGCTGTTCGGGTAATTATGGCAAAACCTCTCTGAACCTTGCTATCCCAACACCATGTATATTTTGTGTAACATGCCGGCGGTTGTTAGACTCTAATGATATTTTCTCCGTATTCAAAAAGTGGATTTTACCGTGAAAAAACCATCGTATTTTCTCTGGATAACCATCAGCGGAATCGCGCTTGCGCTCCTTGCGCTCCCAAAGCTCATGGGAAAAAAAGAGGCTGAGGCATCGCCGTACGGCCCCGGCAACAAGGCGATGCAGCAGTCCGCCCCGGTCACGGCAATGGTCGTGCGGCCGCAGCCGTTCCGTCGCGAGCTCAACGTTCCGGGCAGCGTCATCGCGAATGAGCGGGTGCAACTTGCGGCCGAGGCCGCTGGCAGAATCGTTTCGTTGTCGCTCCGTGAGGGCGCACACGTTAAAAAGGGCGTGCTTCTGGTAAAGATCAACGACGCCGACCTGCAGGCGCAGCTTGAAAAAGCGCATGCAGCGCTCAAGCTTGCGCAGGACCGGGAAAAACGGCAGAAGGCCCTTCTTGCAAAGAACCTTATAAGCCAGGAGGAGTACGATATTTCGCAGAAGGAGCTGACTGCCGGCGCGGCGGACATTGAGTTACTCAAAGCGCTTATTGCAAAGACCGAGATCCGCGCTCCGTTCGACGGCCGCGTGGGGTTACGCATGGTAAGCGAGGGCGCCTACCTGCTGATCGGCGCACCGGTCGCCGAATTTGTTTCGACCGCGCCCCACAAGATCGAATTTTCCGTTCCCGAGCGGTACGCCGCCGCCGTGACCGAAGGCGCCGTGCTCTCGTTCACGGTCCACGGATCCGACGTCGCGCACACGGCAACGGTATACGCACGCCAGAGCGCGATCGACGAGGCAACGCGCACGCTTCGGGTGCGTGCGCGGTGCACCGAAACGGGCAGGGACCTTCTTCCCGGTGCGTTTGCCGAAGTCAGGTTTCCGCTGAGCATTGACGAACATGCGCTTCTGGTGCCGACCCAGGCGATCGTCCCGGATATGCAGGGCCAGAACCTGTTTATCGTACAAAACGGGAAGGGGATCAAGCGCCGCGTGGAGGTTGGCGAGCGTACCGGAATGTTGGTCCAGGTGACCGGGGGGTTGCGCGCCGGCGACACGGTGATTACAAGCGGGGTGCTCTCGGTCAGGCCGGGAGGCGCAGTGCGCGTAACAAAGCTCGAAACCACAAAGTCCGGTAGCAGCCGCTGACATGCGTTTCTCCTCTCTCTTCATTAACCGCCCGGTTCTTGCCATGGTCTGCAATATCCTGATCGTGCTGTCGGGGTTGATTGGCGCGTCGTTTCTCGGTGTGCGCGACTATCCGGCCCTCGATCCGCCCATCATCACGGTACGGACGAGCTATCCAGGCGCGAACCCGGACGTGATCGAATCGCAGATCACCGAACCCCTAGAAGCGTCAATCAACGGCATAGCCGGCATCCGGACCCTCACGTCGTCGAGCGCCGAGGGGAGCAGCATGATCAGGGTGGAGTTCAATCTCGACATCGACCTCGAAGCGGCGGCTAACGACGTGCGCGACCGGGTGTCGCGTGCCATGCGAAACCTGCCCAGGGACGCCGATCCGCCGGTCGTCATCAAGGCCGATGCCGACGCTTCGCCCATCATTATCATGAGCCTCAACAGCGGTTCGCGCACTCCGCTCGACCTGACCGATTACGCGACCAACGTGGTCAAGGAACGGCTGCAGACCATTCCCGAGGTGAGCGAAGTACGGATCTGGGGCGAGAAGCGTTATGCAATGCGGCTCTGGTTCAATCCGCTGACCATGGCTTCAGCCGGCGTCACGGCGCAGGATATCAAGGCAGCGCTTGACCGTGAGAACATCGAGCTGCCTTCGGGCCGCATCGAGGGTCTTCAGACCGAGTTGTCGATCAGGACACTGAGCGGGCTTCGCGAGGAGCGCGATTTCAACGACCTGATCATCAAGCAGGGCGACGGGCGGATCGTACGGTTGCGTGACATCGGCAGGGCCGAGCTCGGGCCGGAGAACGAACGTTCGATTCTGAAGCGTGACGGCGTTCCCATGGTGAATGTCGCGGTCGTTCCGCAACCAGGCGCCAACCACATTGACATTGCAGACCAATTCTACGCGCGGTACGAGTCCCTGAAAAAGGAGCTGCCGCCGGACATTTCATCCGAAGTGCTCTTCGATAAGTCAAAAACCGTCCGCGCCTCCATTGTCGAGGTCATCGAGACCATCGGCGTGGCGTTCATCCTGGTCATGCTGGTGATTTTCGCGTTCCTCCGCACCTGGCGCGCGACGCTCATCCCCATGCTTGCGATCCCCATTTCCCTTGTCGGCGCGTTCTTCATCATGTACGTATTCGGTTTTTCCATCAATATTCTTACGCTCCTCGCCATCGTCCTTGCCACCGGGCTCGTGGTCGACGACGCCATCGTGGTGCTCGAAAACATTTACGTCAAGATCGAAAAGGGCGTTCCGCCCATGGAGGCCGGTCACAAGGGCACGTCGGAGATCTTCTTCGCGGTCATCGCCACCACGCTTTCTATCGTGGCCGTGCTTCTGCCCGTGATTTTTCTGCAGGGACTGACCGGCCGCCTGTTCCGCGAGTTCGGCCTTGTTCTTGCCGGAGCCATCGCGCTTTCGTCGTTCGTTTCGCTCACCCTCACGCCCGTGCTCTGCACACGGATACTCAGGAGAAACCCCCCCCATGCGAAAACGCTGTACAGCCTGACCGAGCCGTTTTTTCACGGCATGATCGTGCGGTACCGTCAATCGCTCGACGCGGTCATGAAACGGCGCTGGATCGGCTTTCCCCTCATGCTTGCCGCCGTCGGTATCATTGCGCTTATATACCCCCGGCTCAAGTCGGAAATCGCGCCACTGGAGGATCGAAGCGGCCTCGCCATTTCCGTCACCGCGCCCGAAGGAACCTCGTACGAACAGATGAACCGCTATCTTGACCTCCTTTACGAACAAATACGAACGCTGGTTCCGGAGCACACGCACATCATTCAGATGATCGGCGGATTCGCCGGCGTCGTCAACACCGGGTCGATTCGCGTTTTTCTCTCCGACCCGTCGGACCGAAAGCGCTCGCAGCAGGAGATCGCCGCCGCCCTTTCGCGTGAATTCAAAAAGGTCGTCGGCGTGCGCGCGGTGGCCATACAGGAGCAGACCATCGCAACCGGTCCGGGCAGGCGTTCCATGCCGGTGCAGTTCGTGCTGCAGGCCCCAAACCTGGAAAAGCTGCGCGACGCGTTGCCGCAGTTTATCGACGAGACGACCCGGAGCCCTCTCTTTTCGGCCGTTGACGTGAACATGAAGTTCAACAAGCCGGAGCTGCGCGTGTACATCAACCGCGACAAGGCGCGCGACCTGCAGGTGTCGGCTCTTGACCTTGCGCAAACGCTGCAGCTTTCGCTTTCCGCGAATCGCTATGGCTACTTTATACGCGAGAACAATAAACAGTATCAGATTATCGGTCAGTTCGAACGCTCCTACCGGGACAAGCCGGGCGCCATCATGGCTTCGTTTGTCTCCAGCGGCTCCGGTAAACTCGTGCGGCTCGATAACCTCGTATCGTTCCAGGAAACCAGCACTCCCCCGCAGATATTCCGTTTCAACCGGTTCGTCAGCGCAACGGTCATGGCAAATCCCGCACCCGACCGGACGCTCGGCGAGGGAATCGAAGAGATGCGGCGCATAGGGGAAAAAGTGCTCGACGAATCGTTTTCCACATCGCTTGCCGGACCGAGCCGCGATTTTGCCGAAAGCTCGTCGAGCGTCCTGTTCGCTTTCGCGCTCGCACTTGTGTTTGTCTACCTGGTGCTTGCCGCGCAGTTCGAAAGCTTCCGCAGCCCGCTCGTGGTCATGACCACGGTACCGCTCGCGCTCGCCGGCGCGCTCCTGTCGCTCTGGTATTTCAACCAGACGCTCAACATATTCAGCCAGATCGGCATGATCATGCTCGTCGGCCTGGTCGCGAAAAACGGCATCCTTATCGTCGAGTTCGCGAACCAGCGACGCACCGCGGGCATGGGCGTGCACGAAGCGATCGTGGACGCCGCCGCCTCACGCCTGCGCCCCATCCTCATGACGAGCCTCACCGTGGCCCTAGGCGTGCTTCCCATTGCGCTCGCCATCGGCGCCAGCGCCCGGAGCAGGGTCTCCATGGGTATCGCCATTATCGGCGGCATACTGTTTTCGCTGTTTCTCTCGCTCTATGTGGTTCCGGCGGTCTATACCTATATCGCGTCGGGCAGGACCACGCCCGCCGCCCCCAAAATAGACACCCTGTAACCGGACAAAGGATTTCCCGCACCGGGCCACGTCCCGTTTTTCTCGGAAAAGGGCCGTTTTCCCGGTCGGTTTTACAGTTTGTACATAATCTGGAATAATTTTTTCTGGGGATGTAAGAGATTTTACCTGACAACAATCCTCCGTGCAAACCGCTTGCCGTCACATACCGCATCCACTAAAAAACATCCCCTTGACGGCGGATTCCAAAGGACCGCGTCTGTAGTAACATTGTCAAATAAATGAATCCTGCGGCCTTTAAGGTTGAATATTTTGACTGATGAAGAGGCCGCTCGATATGGCAGGACAATGGTGAGCATGGAGCTGTTGGGCATTTGACGAACAGCAAGTGCCTGTGAAGCTGCAAAAGGTCGTGAACGCTGCGTTACACCATTCGGGGTGCCAAAGGTGTAGCTGAGGACCGTCATTTTGTCGTTGATGAGCAGGTAGACCTTTTTGTTGGAAGTATCGGCAATGATGTTTTTTATCATGGACTGCTTATGATCGGTATCCCTATACACAACATTATTGGTGATTGCGGTCTGATAACTCCGGACGTCTCTGACATGCCCAGCAAATAATTCAACAGGCAGCTGAGAATTAGCATTCTCGCCTATGTGCAGACGCTCAAAACCATTGCTGTAAAGGGCATATGCTTCTGACAGGTAATATCCTGTAAAATAAGCATTTTCCTGTGGTACCCGACCGCTGTCAGC